>DATHCX010000116.1:0-14745 GCA_035319325.1 Desulfomonilaceae bacterium | reverse complement strand
ACGTAGGCGTCCACATAGGTTGGGCGACCTGCAAGCAAGACGTCCTTTCTACCCACAGTATGGACCAATTTCATCCTGCGTCTGACTTCGGGGGGGAAAGCAGCGTCCGGCGGACCGAAGAAATGGTCTGCGAAATAATCCAGTTTCTTGTCAAACGCGAATTGCCACCGCCCTCTACCGTCTTTCAGATAATGGTAAAACTCGGTTCCATTCACGAGACCGTCCAAATTGATGATTGTACGATCGGAAAAGAATCCGATGTATCCCGCATTACAAACGGCTATCTTGGCCCCAGGAGGCAGGTTGTTCCGCATCCAATCGGCCAATTCTTTGTAATAATTCGTTGACGTGAGAAAATAGGGATCTACCGTTCGCGCGTGGAGCGTCCACAAAGGAATCTGTGTGAAGTAATTAATACACATCAAAAGCGTTAGAACCAGGACAACGATTCGCAGTGCAAGTCTTTGGGCTACAGCCTCCCAGAGCCCTTTCAATAAGTGCACCAGCAATATTTGACTCGTGACCCACGGAATCATGATGTGCCATGCCCGCATAAGGTCGGCGTAATTCATGAAGTAATATGAGAAAAGCACCACGGAGAAACCGGTAAGCAGGAACAATCGCACGTCCTTGAATTGGGAAACCAGCGATTTGCCCTTCAGGACCGCCCAACCGCACAAACACAACCAGACCGCCATGAATGCGTTGAGATATAGGGGGCGCAGGAGGATGCCCTTGGTCAAGTCCTTCAGCGCATTGAGGATCGCGCTGGAAACAGGGAGGTTCGTCTTATGGAGGCTCTGTACGAGCCCGCTTAATTGTTCAAAATGACCGGTTTCGAAATAGTTCCATGCCAGGTACGGGGTGACTATGAGGGCCATGGGCAACATGAGCCAGCAAGCAAGGAGCCGGTACAACCCAATGCTTTTCCGGGGTCCGAATAGGAAAAAATAAACTGCCAACACCGGAAAGAACAACACGAAGTCCGTTCTTGCAAGAAATGCAAGCGCAAGGAGCACTCCCAGCGTCAACAGATCCCGCTTGGAAGTCCAGGTCACTCTCGGGAGCAGGTCCACAACAATCAGAACGATATAAAGGTAGAGCGCAGTCTCGAGCCCGGAGAGTAAATTCAAATTCGTGTACAGGCTCCAATTCACAAGGCACACCAGAAACCCGGCAAAGTAAACCCCAAGTGACTCCACCGTCATTGCGAACAGTCTATGTGACAGGAGAACTATGAACAGCAAATTGATTACCAGAATGCAATACACATACACATTTGATTTGGTCACAAACGTGGCCAGTGATACACAAATCGCCATCCAGAGAGGATGGTACCCGTTGGTGAAACTCAGAGTGTCGAATGTGGAGCCGTGACCGGCGGCAATGTTGCGAGCGATTTTGAAATAGTAGTAAGCGTCGTCGTGCAACTGCAGGGTAGGGGAGTAGGCAAGCCGTATGAAATAAGGGGACATGGCCAGAACAAGCACGAGGAGCACCATATATCTCTTTGCAATCACAACAGGCCTCACCAATCCGTGACATCGTATTTTTTTGATTCCCGGAAACCCGATAGAGTCTTCTTCACAACCTCTCCTCCTCGGGAGATCTCGGGCGACCGGTCTCATACGAATGCGCTTCCAAACAACTAAGATTGGTGGGACCACTTTGCAACGAGTGTCCCGCCCAGCCACCTGCCCAGAAACTTCCGTCATGCTCCGGAACATGCGTTTCCGTTGAGGAAATGCGTTTCCTGAGAGTGCCTAGAGTTCTTGAGGTGGGGTTCGGGGAGGAACTTCTTGGAAGAAGTTCCTCCCCGATTTCAAGTATTTGAAAGCGAGATGGTATGAGATACCGTATCGAGAATAATCCTTTCCTTAAATTCCGTCAATTGAGTGATCCATCATCCCGGCGCGGCGCAGTTTTATCGGGCCCATAGCGGCGGGAGACGCCATCGTGCCAATCCTTTAAGAAAACCTCAAACAGGCAACACACCCCGGGTTTTGTGCACTATCCTTGCCCTGTCGACGCAAGGAACCGGCGCCCATTTCACGGACCCAAGCCGGGGATCACTGGTAGTCATTCAGTTACTCGGGGGAAGTACCTAACCTCTGTCATTGCGAGGAGTGAAACGACGAAGCAATCTCGATACTTAAAGGCAGAGATTGCTTCGCTGCGCTCGCAATGACAGCCTTTTCCCGTCCGTAACTGAGGCGTTACGATCACTGCAGCCCTTCGCTGGACACAGGTTCAAGTTTGGACTAAAATCCTGCGGGTTCGGCAGTGATCCGTCTGTTGGTGATTTAGTGGAAGCTACAACTCATCCCATTTCATACTCGGTCGGCCACCATCCCGGGCATGGAACAAAAAAGTTCCTCGATAGATATGCCGGCGTGATCTTTGTCGCTGTTGCCACGGTCGTTCCGCACATCCTTTTTTCATGGACCACTTACACGCCCACCGATGAGGGATTCAACCTGTCCTATTCTCGCCGGATTCTTGAGGGGCAGATTCCGCACTTGGATTTCATCATTATACGTCCGTTCATTTCTCCGCTTCTCCATGTGCCTCTCGTTTTCTTGGGTGGGAACTATACCTATTGGATCAGCAGACTGGAAATGTATTTTCAGTTTGCAACTATGTCATGGGTGTGGGTTCTCATCTTTACTCACCTGCGGCCGGTCTTGTCGACACGTGAAAAGCTCGCATGCGCTCTGACCACGTTTGTGATGTGTATGCATTTCTGGGGACCTCCTTCCTGGCACACCACAGATGCCCTGTGGCTTGCAAGTCTGGGATTCTGGCTTTGCCTGATACTGAACCCGAATGTCAGGTGGATCGGGTATTTTGTTATCGGGTTGGCATACCTGTGCAAACAAAGCTTTTTGTTCGCTGGAGTCATAACGTGTGTGGTGAACGGCGATTACCGGCGATCGTCAGATTGGATCGCGATGCTTGCGCCGGGGTTCCTCTATTTTGCGTACCTGTTTCTGGCCGGAGTGGACCTTAGGGCCGCCCTTATGCAGTTGGCTTCTCACACGGATTTCATCGGGTATGCCGCAATCACGTACGTGAGGCTGCATTTCATCGTGGGGCTACTGCTTGGTATCGCTTTGCTGCTCACGTGCGACACAAAATTTTCCGCGTCGTCTCGATGGATGTCTCCGGCATATTTTTCCGTCGTGCTACTGCCTCCTGCGTATGGTTTGTTGTTACGAGAATGGCAATTTCTGGGCTTTCATACATTTGGGATGGCCGCTGGCGCTGCCTTCTATTTCTTCCTGCGCCGTGACACAGGAGTCTCGCCATATTTCAGAATTGCAATATTGTCGCTTGTCGCCGCGTGGAGCAGTGCGATTTCCATCGGGTACAATTCGCCGGTTCTCGGCTCGGGACTTACCACACTGGTTCTCGTTGCCTACGGCATGGAAAAATTCCGGCCATTCGCTGGCCGGATTTCGGGGGTCTTTCTTTCCGGCCTGCTGGCAGTGCTCATGTTCGCATTCGTCTGGGGGAGAGTCGGTCTCTACTTCACGTTTCATGATACCTGGCCGTCCCACTCCTTGAGTTCCGTCCTTCCGGGAGGTTCTCTTCTTCATGGAAATCCTGCGACCTACGATGTTCTGGCAGATTTGAACCGGGCGATACAGACGATCTCGGACGAGGGTAAACAATACGCCATCGTATCCGATTTTCCCGGTTGGTGGGTTCAAGCCCGACAAACGAATCCTCTCCCTCTTGATTGGCTTATACCGATTGAGGCGTCTCGGCCTGAACTCGTCAACCGTGTTCTGGATGCAATGCAGGCCAACCGCGGCAGGGTGATTTACCTTGTGCCGAAATATTCCGCCCTGGGACTGGGGTACGGGAGCTTGAACCTGAACCGACCCGAACCTGAGGCGAAATTTGTCATGAAACATTTTCGCCGATTGAGGCAAACGCGATTTTTCGTTTTGTATGGTTGATCAGATTCATGGGTGCCACTCGAATATCTCAATTTTCATTCCGAATATCACTGCTGGCGGCTGTAGTGCTGTTCTTCGCGATTAACTCGGTCAGCCTCAAGGACGGCCACAATTGGGGCGATGATTTCAGCCAATATATTCTTCACGCTGAAAATATTCTTAACAGTAGAGCTTACGACGAAGGCATTCAACTGGTGGCTCACGTCACCAACCCTCCCGGGTTTCCCCTTCTGCTGGTTCCCCTTCTCAAGGTGTTCGGGCTCAACTTTGTCGCTCTAAAGTCGCTGAATCTTTTCTTTTGGGCCGGATCCGTGCTCGTGCTCATTGGAATGATTCGGCGCAGGATCGACGACCTGCTGGTGTTATGTATCGCCGTTTTCCTGCTGTCGTCACCCTGGTTTTTTCTATTCAAACAAAACGTGTTGTCGGATGTGCCGTTTCTGTTTTTCACAGTATCCGCCATTGCCGTCTACGACCGTCAAAGAGAGCAAGAATCATCCGTCAACCCAGCATTTTTCGCATTCGCGATTCTCCTGTGCGCCGCCCTGTCGATACGGGCTGCAGGAGGGGCCCTGGCACTTGCTGCGTTCTGTGACCTCGCATGGCGTCGGCGTTGGGTGGCAGTTGCCGTCCTCCTGGGGACGATCATAATCGTGTTGGCCGGAGAATGGGCCTTAGGAGCCCTACCGAGACAGTATGTGTCATTCATCACAACGCAATCCTTTTCCGTCTCCTGGTTATTGAGAAAATTCGTAGTACCTCTCAAGGAACTGGTGGCGTTGTTCATCCCTGTACCGACGCTGTCTTTTTTGGAGACACCTGTCGCTCTAGGGTTTTCAGCCGGATCCCTGCTTCTGTTGGCAGGAACGGGTTTTCTGGTGAACGTTCACAGGCAGAAGGGACTCGGCATTATTGAACTGTTCTCAATGGCTTATGTGGCAATGATGATGTCGTATACCACTCAGGAGGAACCTCGATTCTTTCTCCCTCTTTTCGGGCTCACCCTGTTCTATGTTGTTTTGGGACTCGATTGGACCGCCGGGCGAATCGGTTGCTCGCGGATCAGGCAGACACTTGTCGCGGCCGTGCTCACCGCCGGAATCGTATATAATCTAGCCGCAGTGACTCTTCTGCGGACCTTCGATGACAACGAAATCTACCGCGCCGGTGTTCGCCAAATGTTTGGATGGGTGCGGGATCATATCCCCGCCAACGAGCATTACTTATTTTTCAAGCCCCGCGTCCTCGCCTTGACTACCGGCCGGGTGGGCCAATACATTTCTTTGCCGTATCAAGGGGGGCCGGTCAGCCCGGCCACACTTGAGGAAATAATTCCTTTCGCGAAGGCTCATGCTATTCAATGGATAATCTTGAAGCGCAATACGGATGACTGGATCGCCCAATACCTGCTGCTGCAACCTGAAATCCGATTCGAGTGGAAAAACGAGGACTTTTGTGTGCTGAGTATCGCGGCCGATCCGCCGTCGAAAGCACCCCACTCATGAGTGCCGGGCGTTACCTCGTTCGTTGCACCAATTCCGAGAAATATTCATTTTCCGATCACCTTGTATAGCCGCCATTCCCCGCAACGATTCAGCAAGCGGTGGTCCAGCAAAGCATGTTCTGAAGCGGACGGGACAGCACCGCGAACGAGCAGGTAATCGAGTTTCGCATATGTATGTCCAAGCTCCGTGGACAACCATGCCCATTCCTGGTATTCCGGGATGGGGTTCCCATTAAGTTTTCTTCTCAGCGGAGGAGCAAAATCGATGAGATCCACAATTCTGAACGTCGCCACCCCGTGAGTCCACACAATGTAGTAACTCGGAAAATGGACGTACACAGGCTTGCCCCTGAATTTGAGATCGTAGATCAGACCTCCCAGTGTCTTTTGTTCGGAATCCTTCGGGAAAAAGTCTTTGTTGAAACAGCGATTCGCTTCGTCAAAACTGGCGAAATAATGCGACCATAGAACCAGGTGCATAACGCAGGCTGCGCAGGTGATGAATTTCACGGTGCGATAAGATTTCGTTGAAGATAGGCTGCCGCCGACAACTATGACGGACAAAAGAAACACCACTGAGAATCGCTGGTACAACACCTGAAAATTGAATATTTCTCCAGGAAGCGAAAGAAAACAGAAAAGAGACCAGCCAGAGAGCAGCAGTACGCACTTTACGCTCTTTTCGTTCGGAAGACCCGCAGCGGAGGCTCGATAGGGTGCTTTTATCCCCCAGAGGACCACGGGGATGACAATGACGACAAAGAATAAGCCCGCCGTTGCGTACCCCAACATTCCCGGAAACAGGAAGTAGTTGTCGAATACTACTAATCTCGATCGCTCAATAAAGGTCTCGACGTAGTGTTGACTGTAATAGGTGATCAGGGAGGAGAAGAATCCAATTCCGGCGCCAGACGATATCTCCCTCGAATTCCACCAGAACAGCACGATTGTCACAACGGGCAACATAGGCACGATTGATCGCACAAATCTTTTTTTATCGGGTTTTGCGAAACAGTACATAACCAAGACAGCATAAAGGGACAGAGCAAACACGGTCATCAGAGCATGCAACAAAAAAAACGCGATAAACAGCAACGCGATGGCGACTTCGAAATAGAACGAACTTCTGTCCACGTACTGTATGACGACATAAAAGAACACGAACAGCACCGGTATTGAGAGGGTGAAGCCCGCGAATCCCCAACACGCACTGAGATTGTACATCAGGAGAAATGACAATAAGGCATTCCATCGTTCCCCGCCGCATTTTCGTATCACAAGGAGCACTGAAACCGGCAGCAATATGGCGTAAATACTGTAATATACCCGATTTGCAACTTCCACTGACGGAAAAAGACTGGAGCTGCAAAACATATAGTGCAGCACATTCGGCTTCCCCATAAGCGACCCGATAGAATAATACTTATCGAACTGAGTGCCTGTCGCACCGAAATATCTCAGAATGGTTGCGGTGGCAAGATGGTCCGGCAGATCAACGAAAGGGAAAACGTGAACGCTCCAAATTATGACCAAATGGCCGATGAGAATGCTGGAAAAAGCAAGCCAGAAGAATAAGCAGGACCATTCGGATCCGAGGCCCAACATCGGTATTTTGAAGGAGTCTCGTTGTTTCGAGATGAAGGAAAGCGGCCCGTTGGGGAATAGTTTTTTCTCCGGTAACAAATCGTTCATTTTTCCATCGGAGAATCTGCGCCGCCTCCCAGTGGCAGGTTCGAGAAAATCTTACGGCGCTCGAAAATTGCCATGTTGGCGGACGCACTCGCCGTCGCGGTCTACAACGACCGCAGGGATGCACTTTTTCTTATTCAATCCTGCCACATACGTTTGCGGCCGGACTCTTCGCCGAGAAGAAAACCGCCCGCGTGCGATCGCGATTCACGATGAAAGCCCTTGAGCCGGGAACGTTTCACCCAGTCTTTTTTTGCAAGATTGAAATACCTGATGGAAGAGGGTAACACGGCAAGGGCCAGCAGGCCCGGAACCATTTGGACTCTCTGTCGTATCATTAAGCCTTCGTTCGGATAATACGTCAGTAGAGCGCACATCCATAGCGAACCGAGAATAGCGACCTGGATCATGGGCAGCTTGAGGACGAATTTTCGTTCCTCCATACTCAAATTGTACCATGCAAAAAATATCAATAAGGTCATCGTCCATATTTCACAGCAGCTTGCCAGCATGCGTCCGGACCCTACGGTCCACGGAAAAGGTCTGAAAAAAGCTGACACAAACCCCGAGACGAAGAAGATCGGATGTTCCTCTTTGTATTCTATTCTGGTGCCCTGCGCCTTTATCTGTTGAAGATTCGTGAAGTGGGTTTCCGCGACATTTGTCGCCTCCAACGACAGATCAACCGGCGCCAAATCCTGGACACCCGCAAATACCAGCGGAAGTGACGACATGACAACGACAGCAAGAAGCCGACGCCCTCTGTGCAGTATCATGATCACCGCCACTGCAAGTACCCATCCTGCCAATACGTGAGGCCGAAGCAATATTCCGGCAGCTATGGCTACCACAGTCAGTACAATTCTACCCGGGGAATATTTGTGCCCTGCCGGAACAAAGCTGGCAACGAACAGGTTAGTCACCGACCAGTACATAATCGATTCTTTCAAGTTTACCGTGCACCAGAACACCACAGAGGGGCAGAAAATAGTCCAAAACAAGAGAAAATGCCTATTGCCGGGCCAAGGCCAAGTGGCACAAAAATGGTAGGCCAGTATCAGGCCGGCCCAAAAAGCCAGCCACCCGTTTATGGCCGTAGGAGTATAGATCGACGCTCCCGTGTAAAAAAGCAAGGACAAGTAGCAGTGGTAGGCGTTGTTGCCTATGCGGAAATGATCCCAGAATGCAGACCAGTCCCCCCGATGTATGGACTCCAGCAAATTCCTTGCGACAGCATCATGGTAATATGCATCCATCCAAGGGGCTCCCAGCACGCTGTCTGCGATCCAATCGCTGCACACCACGTAACCCATCCAGAGTATTCCGCCAGCAATTGCCCATTGTCGAACCGAAGGAGTAAAACGGGGACTGACAAGAATGGACTTCACCAGGAAAGGCACCGTTCCGGCGAGAAAAACAATAAACAGACCGTCTACAAGGTTTATCTCATGCATATTACGTCTTGATGACCACCAGTATATGTCCCAAGTCCGGAAATAAGTGGAATCGAAAACATCGGATACTGAAATACGTGTTGACGCACGTGACACTGCACGTGATATGACCCCACTGAAGTGACACCGACTCACGGACCGCCGGCAGCCCAGGATCGGTCCTCATCATGCCAGTCACGTGGAATTTGTCAAGCCTGCCGCGGTTACGCATGTGGTTTACTTGCTTCTTTCATACGAATGCGCTTTCAAAATAGTAAGATTGGGGGGACCCTCTTTGTAAAAAGTGTCCCGCCCAAACTCCCTCCCAGAAACTTCTATCATGCGCCGGCATCTGCATGTCCTCAGTGGAAATGCAGATGCCGGCGAGTGCTAAAAGTTCTTGAGGTGGGGTGCGGGGAGGAACGTCTTACAAGAAAGTTATCTCCGATTTCAAATACTTAGAAATGAATTGGTATCAGACGATCCGATTCATAGGTACGGGATCGGGGGACCTCCGGCGAAGCTTTCCCAAAAAAACCGGGGTTGTCGGGCACCGACCGGTCTGATACACTCTGCCCAATTTTTTTGTGCTCGCAAAGGAACCCCGTCCCGTAACAACGACGTGATGACTGCTCGTTTCTCTCCAAGAATTCTATAAGAGCCAGGTGACGCGACTACATGCGTGAAAATGAAAATAAGGACCTTGAACATCCTGTCACAACCGCACGCAGTGGGTATTTCTGGCTGGGTTTCATTACCGTCGTGACTCTTCTCCACTGGGTTATCTTATGTTTTCATTTGCCAGTTTTTACCAGAATTTCCGGTTGGTTCTTCCCGTTCACAAGCAAACCGTGGGGGGCTCCGTGGCTGATATTGGCTCTTGTGGGGATCTCCGTCATTGTGTTGGCCTGGTTGGTGCCACATACGAGAATCGGAGTATATGAGAAATTGGTGTTGTTAATAATTCTCGGATTCGGGCTCCAACACGGATTTGCTCTTCTGGAAGGGCGCGGAATAGATGGAATTCGCGATCGCATGGTTCACACTATGCATGCGGAGTTCCCCGAAGTAGCAATTCATCAAGAGAGCGCAATTTCACTGATTTCAAACTTCGAACACCTGGCCGACTCTGGGATACTGGGCATCTGCGCCCGGGTAAAGCCTCCCGGGCAAATCCTTTTATACATGGCAAACGAACGCATGGCGCGTCTGATCAGTCCGCAAACGAGTCTTGAAGGAAGACTTGCTTGGTTTAAAACGTTTGCCAGTTATTTTTGGCCCTTTTGGTGTTACCTGACAATCATACCCCTGTATTTTCTTTGTCGCTCGCTATTGGGTACAGGAGAGGGAATGCTTCCGTGCATGTTGTACCTGTACGTTCCCTCGGTTAACCTGATCACCCTTCACACGGATCAAGCGTTTTTCCCTTTCTTCTCTGTCGCTTGCCTACTGTGCGCCTCTATTGCCTGTTCAAAAAGAAGTTTCTCTCTCGCGTTTGTTACCGGATGTCTCCTGTACGGAATCATCTTTTTATCCTTCGGTTTGATGTTGGCACTCTGTCTCGTTGCCGCTATACTCCTGTCTTTTTCTATAGAATTCCGGCCGGTCAATGTCGATGTTCGGCTGATCGGCAAGTTCATGACTGGGATGGTTTTGGGGCTGCTCGTTGCCGATATATGCTCAAGGGTGTTTCTCAATTACGATATCTTTTTGCGATATCATAAATCAACGGCATATCATTCTGCCTGGAAGAGCTGGACATGGGACCCAAAAATTGTTTTTGGCTCCGGCGTCATGAATCTGCTGGAATTTACTGTCTGGGTAGGTTTTCCCCTGGCAATCCTGGGTGGCCTGAGTTTTTTCCGGTCGGTTGACTCACTGCTCAAAGGAAAGCCCAACTGTCTTGCTTTTCTGAACATGGGGTTGTTCATGAGCATTCTTGCAGCCGCTTTTTTCGGAGGAACAGCTGGAGAGGAGGGCAGGCTTTTGATTTTCCTGGTACCGTTGGTATGCCTGAGTTCAGGACATGAGATCCTGACCAGATTCTCAGATGCCCGAACCGCGGCTGTGGCCCTGATATTGATTCTTCAGGGAGGAACTGTCTATTTTACCAAGGTTTTTCAAGACTTTTATTAGTCGGCCCTCACATCAAACATCTTTTCCCGGGGCAACGTATTCTACAAGTGTACATTGCTGAGGGTAAACAGGTTTTTCTGGGCAGATTGAGAAGCTTCTTCCGAAACATCAAATTCCGCTTCGCTCAGTAAGATCATTCAGTCAGGCGCTTGAGATTTCAGAAAAAAGTGCCCCAAAAATCATATGTTGGTCGATGGCTATTTGTGACCGATTTGACCTTCTGGAAGGACGTGAACAGAGGATGTTCTCGCCCCTCCACCTATTATCTCTGAGCCCCGGTTCTTCTTCTATACACGGAAAAATCCCCTATGCGTTCCGCAGGCTCATAATCGCTCAATAGGCTCTGCATAAATCCCATATTATCCAGATAATCTCTCAACCTGAATTCCTCCGGCAAGCCGCGGGCATCGGGTGGATCATGAAGAACCACCGATACAGGTTTGTGCTTGCGGAGATCTTGTTCGAGGTCATGCATCACTCGCAATTCGTAAACTGAAGCTATGTCGGGGGTATGATACCGAAAGCGGCCATTTTCCTCGGAGCGTGTTCCGCCATTAAAGACCGGTGCCTGCCATAAGACCGAGAAGCGGCTTGCCTGGCGTCGCCCGGTTTTCAGCAGATCGGGCCATACCACCTGGAAGTGCTGAGAAAGCGCCAAAACGTGGTCTCCCGGCTTTGAGTATTTCACTATGGCATGCGTAAACGCGGTATCGGGGTGGCTCGCGGCCGGGTTTCGGAATGCCTGCGGGTACGACAGGCCTATTGCCATCGCGGTAAACGCCCCGGCCAGCGCAAACAGCGTTTTGCACGGCGAGGGCACTATGAACGGCGAAGAACGGGAATGACGGTGGGATAGTCCCCAAACCGCAGAGCGAGCGAAGATCAGACCTGCCGTGAGGCATGTCGCTCCCACCATGGGAACAAGATGATAGGAAAAACCTTTTCCCTGTACTATGTATTCAAGAAAACACCCAGCAGTAAGGATAGAAGTGGCACGCGCCAGGCTCCAGACTACTGTTGCTTCTCGCTGTCTAACCACGAACGGTATCAGATTGATCAGAAGAACCACCAGGAGCAACGTGTGGTATAGAACGTCAGTGAGTGGCGTGTTCACGTGTTTTGGATAGATCTCCCAGGCAAGCGGGACAACCAGCTTGAAAAGATAATCGAAGACGTCAGCGGGCAAGAAGAAAAAATGGGCACAGTATATGAGCCCGGTGCCCAAAAAAAACATCAGTCCCGGGTCCTTCAGATGACTCGACTTGCCGTATGTCAGAATGCCGTACACCTCGGTGAATAAAGGCACAACCAAAAACGCAGGCTTTAAACAAACACCGATTCCTGCGGCAAGCCCGCCGATTATGCAAGGACGGAGCTTTAGACAACCACGTTCCCACTTGACCCATCTCCTCGCCACAAAAGGGGCAAAAAACAGAATAAACAGGTGGTCTCGCTGACCGAAATCATTTTGGTGGTGCACGAAAACATCAAACAGAATCCAAAAAGCCAGGAGCGTTCCAACGTCGAAACGTGAGACGCCCAAATCACTGTTTAGCAAAGCTTCACGAATGGAGAGGGTTGACCACACAATAAGAGCCAAAACCAGGACATGAAAAACAAAGACGACATCAGCCGATGTGTACCGAGAAACCGCCGCAGGGATCAGGTTAAGGTAAAATATGAGAGGAGGATTGACGTCGAACCAGTCTAGGTAAAGTCTGCCTCCTTCCAATAATTTTCGGCCACCCTCGAGATAGAAAGCGCAGTCCGAGTTGACGCGATATGGGTCAATAAGGAATAGGCCGACCAAAATCGACAGAACCGGGATGAACAACAGGTCCGGATAACAGCTATCAGAATTCCGGGCCGATTGTGTTGTCATGATGGATGTACCCGAAGTGTTATAGTGTTCACTGTTGACGAAACGCCAGGATTCCTCTCATTTTGCCATCATTAGAGACGTTGCATAACTGGCAACCGGTCGCGACACGACGAGTTCAACCACCATTGCGATGACCGAGGTTTAGATGAAACAACGAATCCCTCCGACTATGGCAAGGTCTAGGGCACGACGCCCCGGCCCGGAAGACCGAACTAAACAAATATCCTAAACGCACGGCATTGGTGCGCGAGCGGTTAGCCGCCTCTTGAACCTGTTCCAGCATCATCTCACCAGTACGAGCATGTACTGCGCTCCAAGGGGGAAAAAACCGAGACTGGGCTCCAAACCTCTTAAGAAAGCGAGGAAGCGCGGGAAAAATACTATATATCTCCTCTGGACGGTTTTCAGACCGGCCTGCCTGGCGATCTTCACGAACCCGCCCAAGCGAATCAGGTTAGCATCCGCATCAAACGGGCAAGTTTTGACCACGTATCGTGTGAACGGATTCCATGGGTTATGCTCGAATATCGCAAGTTTCGCCAACGGATTCATCACCGCCCTGAGCGCACCAAGCACTTCTTGACGGTCTTCGCATTTAATATGGTGGAAAACGTTGGCCGCATAGATGACATCAAACATTTTTGTTCGAGGCAGTGTGTTCGAGAAGTGCAGATTGGTGAGACCAAACGGGTTTTTCTGTGCGGATTGAACACTTTTTTCCGAAACATCAACTCCGTAAAGCACTGATTTCGGATAAGCCGCGGCCAGCAGGTAAGAAAGCTTACCTACTCCGCAGCCGAAGTCCAATATGGTGAGGTTCTCCCTGTCACCGATCACCCAATTCCGGAGGCATCTTAACTTGTAAAGATTAAAATAATCGTATTGTTCTCCTGAAAATCGAATGCTTTCATTTAATTTTACGGCATAGTCATCCGCAAACCTATCAAATTCAGCTTCGCTCATGTACGTTCTTTCAGATCGGGCCCTTGAGATTTCAGAAAAAAGTGACCGAACATCAGATGTTGGTCCATTGCGATGTGTGTCAGATCCCAGGCGGGTCTGACTTTGTGGATGTCCCCCGCTCCTCACTCATAGTTTGAACGCCTAGCACGTCCATAGTGGTCCAAAGTGGGCGCGCCTTGACTTCTTCATATATGCGGGAAATGTATTCTCCCACGATTCCCAGGCATATGAGCTGAACTCCGCCCAAAAAAAAACTGCAATGATGACGGAAGCAAATCCTGGGACCACGGGAAAACCGAGTTCACTGAAAAAGCCGGGGAAAATACGAGTGAGAAAGAAGAAAGCTCCGGCAAAGAGGGCAACGACTGATGTGCCAAACCCCAACAGTGTGGCAAGCTTCAGTGGCGTGGAAGTGAATGAAACTATCCCGTCCAACGCCAGTTTTATGAGCTTGCCGTACGTGTATTTTGCCTTCCCCGCCGCCCTTCCCAGTCTCTCATACGCAACCGCAGTCTGTCTAAAACCTACCCAAGATCTCAAGCCCCTTATGAAGCGGCTGCGTTCGGGCATGGTTCCCAAAATGTTCACAACTCTCCTGTCCATGAGGCAAAAATCACCGGCATCCATCGGGATGCTGACGTGAGACAGCGCTGACAGCATTCTGTAAAACGCTTTGTAGCAAAATCTCTTGAAAAGACCTTCCTTCCTGTGTGTTCGCAATGCGAAAACGACATCCCAGCCCTCTTTCCATTTCTCTATGAATCGGTGAATCTCTTCCGGAGGATCCTGTAAGTCCGCGTCCATAATGATCACGCAATCGCCCTTGGAGAAATGCAGACCAGCTGAAATAGCCGCTTGATGCCCGAAGTTCCGACCCAACCTGATGCCTTTCCACCTGGAATCGGACTCGTGAAATTGCTGAATCATTTGCCAGGAGGAGTCTGTGGAGCCGTCATCCACCATAAGTACCTCGAAGGACTCATTCCAGCGTTCAGCCTCCGCCTTGAGTCTGCCGTATAACTCTAGCATGACTTCTTCTTCGTTATGCACCGGAACGATAACAGATATCATAAGTCCTCCATATTTCGGTCCTCCACGATGCCGGTAAACAGGTGCGGTGTCAAGCGCAAATCAAATGCGTGGTAATTCTTCAGCTTCAGGCGGGACGTGCCT
>DATHCX010000115.1:0-40069 GCA_035319325.1 Desulfomonilaceae bacterium | reverse complement strand
ATCGGATTCTTCCATATTGTTCCTCCCATGGAACCCACGATTCAGCTCAAAGACCTTCCCTCGGATTCGTGGGGTTGAGCCGTTCAAATTCCTCAACGAGATCTTTCGACGCAGGCTTCACTCGCTCCGGAATAACAATTTGGGCCTCGACATAGAAATCGCCGTTCCTGCCATTTTTCAAGGATGGAAAACCCTTTCCTCTGAAGCGGAAACTGGTGCCCGATTGCGTACCTGGAGGGATTTTCAGCACCAAACGGCCGTTGGGACCGGGGGTTTCCACTTTTGCACCAAGAATAGCCTCGGCAATAGAAATGGGAAGAGTCAATCGGATATCGTTTCCTTCTCTTCGGAAAATCTTGTGAGGGGCCACGGTAATGTTCAGGAAGAGGTCACCTGGAGAGCCGCCCCGTCGCCCGGGCGTTCCTTGACCCGGGACCCGGATCACCGAACCGGTGTCCACCCCCGCGGGAATATGCACACTGATCTTGCGCTCCAGTACTCTCACAGTGGCTGAAATTCCGTGATACGCCTGTTCGAAACTGATGGTGAGATCGTATTCCAGATCGTCGCCTTTTGCAGCATACCTGTGCCGGCCACCCCCGGAACCGAAGAATTGCGAAAAGACGTCGTCGAACATACCATGCCCGGGCCCGCCGCCCCCGAACTTCACGTTGAACTGCTGGCCCTGGCCGAACCCGGAGGCGAATGGATTCGAGGTACGAAATCCGTATCTCTCCCCATTGTCATGGCCGAATCTATCGTAATTGCGTCTTTTTTCCGTATCGCTCAGGATTTCGTATGCTTCGGAAATTTCTTTGAAACGGGCTTCAGAGGACTTGCTGTTGTTGTTCATGTCCGGGTGGTGGACACGTGCAAGCCGCCTGTACGCAGCTTTTATTTCGTCCTCGGAAGCCGATTTATTCACACCGAGAACATTGTAAGGATCTCGCTTTGCCATCGTACACTCTATCAGATCTCACGTGCAGCGGTTAATCCCACATAATAGTATTGGCTGTCAACACATGTGCTCAGCTCACACAAACCACCCTGATTTGGGGTTCGAGTTGATCCTCTGATTTGGGCAGCACTACTTCCAGGATTCCATCCTCATAATGAGCTTCCGCCTTTTCAAGGTCAATTCGTCCTGGAAGAGGAAAACTCCTCTCAAAACAGCCGTGGACACGCTCAATACTCAGGTAGGCCGCCAATGTCGGTTCCGATTCAAAAGGGCGTTCACCCGCCAATATCAGTCGATTGCCCCGCACCTCGATAGTAATGTTGTCCCGGCCGACTCCCGGGAGTTCCGCGCGAAAGACGTACGTGTCTGCAGTTTCAAGAATATCCACGACCGGACACCAGCACGCAGCGCGGTTGTAGCTCTTTTCTTCCAGGGAGGAACCGATCAGGCGGTTCATTCTCTCCTGCATGTTCAATAAATCTCTGAGAGGATCCCAACGATTTAGCGTCATGCTCGTCTCCAGGTCGCAAAATGAAATTCGTGTGATTTGTTGGAAGTTTCTGACTATCAGATTAAGGCCATTTTGCCTTGCAGTCAAGCTCAAACCCGATTTGACGGTAATCATTCCGTCTCGCAAGCGAACCATCGCAGCCGTCATTGCGAGGACTGAAACGACGAGGCAATCTCTCTATAAAAGGGCACAGCTTGCTTCGCTTCGCTGGCAATAACAGCCTTCTTCCCGCCCGTAACTGAACCGACACATGTGACACACGTGTCACGGTTTTTGCACATCGGACACGAAGCCTTCTTTTTTCAGGCCCTTCAGGAGCTGTTCACCTTTCCCCTTCGGTGCGGCGATGGAATGTGTGACATTCCTGCCGTTGACCGTTGCAGGGAACACGGGCAGTGACGGCTTGACCTTCGGATTCAATTCCATGACCTCTCTCGCGGAGACAGACGCCAGGCGAGCGATATCCGGTACGGAAAGATCCTTTGCCAGTACAAGCCCGTTCACTTGATCGAAAATAAAGGGAACGGCATCCTTGAACCTGAGTCCAAAGGCTTCTCGATGACCGCTTATGATGCCCAGTGCTATCCATCGCACAATCAGATCTTCGGCGGCCTCCGGAAGCGGCATGTCCCAGTAGTAGTCTGTGTTCCACCTCTGACAAGAATCTCGGATGACTTTCACGGAGGTAACATATGCAGCCGCAGTCATGAGCCAGCTGGAATTTCCCATCTCTGAACGGATCTTTTTTAATTTCGACGCAAAGCAGCGTGTTGAAAGTTCAAGGTCGAATCTGTCGTCGTGCCAGGAATCGTCCGACATGTCGACTCCTTCGGTGCTTGAACAAGGCTTGTCCAGAGCCCACCATCCCGTCCCGCCGCTTCTTGACGACGATTTGAGCGAGGACCCGGAGAGAATGGGGGCAAGAAGTGCAAAATCAGGCGGAATTCCCTCTTTTTCGAGCAGATCCGTGAAAAGCCAGGAATACCTGCCCTTCTCGATGAGCCATTCGGTCAGGACGCTTCTTGCGTCCAAGAGCAGAAAATTGACCTGGGTCAGAATACGGGCCCTCACGTCGGGCCGCTGGATTGGGACCGATTCTCCCGCGAAATTGAATGGAGCCTTCACCAACAGTTGCGGAAGGGAAAACCGCGGGCAGTTCTCGGGTGCCTCCTTAACCGGCCCTGTAGCCGAGGAGATAGACTCGATGACCAACATCAGGATCACGACAGCAACTACTCGGAAGGATGAGAGTGACACCATCATTGGCCCGCGTGTACACTGGTTCTCGAAAAGTGCGTCGGATTCGCTCATGCAGTCGCTCACGTTCGCTGTGGGACAGCCACGTCATTGCCAGGAGCCGAACGACGAAGCAACCTCATTCTTGGATAACCGGGATTGCTTCGGACGTTGCCGTCGCAATGACAATCGTCAATTTTTTTTGCGTGCTTCAGTTATTTGAAAGCTGATGGGCATCACTCATTCTTTTTCTTTGTTCAGTTCTTTTTCCACGTCACGGAGTTTGCCCTGTACCAGGATATTTTCCGGATTTACCTGCAACGATCTCCGGTACGCTTCTGCTGCGGCAGGCTTGTTGTTCTTCGACAGCAGAATGTCTCCCAGGTGTTCAGCAATGATGGGATCGGATTTCACCTTGTCCACGGCTTTTTCCACCAGTTGCTGCCCTTCGTCGACCTTTCCGTTCTTGAACAAGATCCATCCGAGCGAATCCATTATGTACCCGTCGTCAGGCTTGAGTTCCAACGCCTTGCGCACCATTTTTTCAGCTCGTTCCGGCTCTTTTCCCATGGTGGACAGAGTGTACCCGATGAAATTCAAGGCGCTCGCATCGTCGGGCTTCTCAGCGAGAATCTTTTCCATTTCCTTCAATGCCTGGCTTCTTCGGCCGCTTTTTTCCAGGACATTGCCCATGGAATACCGAATTTTCGTATTCTTGGGGTCTAATTCTAAAGCCGCTTCGTAAGCTGCAAGAGCCTCGCTGAATCGATACAGCTCTTCCAGGATAGAGCCCTTTATATGCAAGATATCGGGATCCTTGGTGTCCGAATCCATTGCTTCGTCTATGTACCTGATCGCTTTGCTCATATCTTTCACTTTCAGAAACATGAGCGACAGCATGATCCTGGAATTAAGAAAGGTGGGCTGGCCTTTGCGGATCTGGATAAATTCGGCTTCAGCCTCATTGAGCTTGCCTTGCTCCTTGAGCACCCTGCCCAACTGAAACCTTACCTGGTCCCAGGACGGCTTGGTCTGCAGAACTTTATCAAGTATTTCCTTAGCCTTATCAAATTGCTTTTGATCGGCCAGTATCAGAGCCATCTTTATATGGCTGTTCTGATTGGAAGGAGCGATCTTTGCCAGCTCGTCAAAAACCTGATTTAATTCGTCGAATTTCTTCTGGTTGGCGAGTGCCTGGCCCAGACTGAGCCGGGCGTTTATGTTGAAGGGATCGAGTTTGATTGCTTCCTTGAAGTGCTCCTCTGCCAACGGGAAATTCTTCTGGGTGAGATAGATTCCGCCAAGCTCGATGTGGGCCTGGGCTGCGCCGTCAGTTCCTTTTTCCGCCAGGGAACTGAATATCTCCACCGCTTTTTCCAGGCGCTTGTCTTCGACATATACCTTCCCCAGGTAGAAATAGCCTTCTTTTTCCTCAGGAAACTGGTTCACCATTTTCAAGAAGGTTTTTTCCGCGTCGCCGTATAATTTTTGCGATGCCTGGAGGGACCCGATGAACACGTACAGATCCCGCTCATCCGGTTTCAACTCCAGCGCCCGGTTGTACGCTTCGATGGCTCTGTTTCGATCGCCGGTTACCGTGTAGATCTTTCCCAGCAGGGTCAACGCGTCTTCATTTTCCGGGTCAAGAAGGGAAGCGTCTTGCACCATCAAAAGCGCTTCGCCTATTTTTCTGCTTCGGGCCAGAAGATTGGCAATCCGCGTATTGAGATACGATGAGGTGGGATCGAGCTTGAGAGCCTTCTTGTAATTTTGAATGACCGCTTCGTTGTCACCCTGAAACTCAGCCTGCTCCGCCATGAGAAAGTAGAGACCCGGATCCCGGTCAAGATCCGGCATTATGATTGATCCGGCAGTTGCATAGTGGTCTTTGTCCATTTGCGAAAACGAGTCGTTCACAGCCAGCGCAAGAGCAACTGCAAGAATTGTCAAACTCACGAGAATTTTGATTCGTTTCATCATTCGCCCTTATGTGGTCTAGTAGAGAAGAGTTTCCAGACTTGGGCGCGGTGTCTGCACATCCGGCGTAAGGAGATGCATCCGCTCTTTCACATCAGACAGCTATATTTCGGGGACACGAGCTCTCATGGCTTCACGCACCGGCTTCTTGGAGAATCCCCATAACAGCTGCGCTCGCTTCCGGAACACCCGACAGCTCGTTCGACGAGACAAGCTCATCCGATCTTACCTCAAAAACCTTTTCCAGGACAGACCTCACACAACCTCGCGGCCCGATGCGCGAAGCTTCCGGATGACGTCTTCATAAGGAGGGTGGCCGAAAACCGCGCTACCGGCTACAAAGACGTCTGCCCCGCTTTTCGCGAGGTCCGGAGCGGTAACTGGGCTGACGCCACCGTCAACCTCTATGAGAATGTCGTAACCCGAGTTCTCGATCATTGCCCTGAGAGACCTTACTTTCGGAAGCATCGCTCTTATGAAGGATTGCCCGCCGAATCCCGGGTTCACGGTCATAATCATGACGACATCCGTTTGCCCCAGAATGTATTCCACTTCTGCAAGGGGCGTCGAAGGGTTGAGCGCAACTCCGGCCCGCATCCCAAGCTCCCGGATAGCGGTCAAGGTCCTGTGCAGGTGCGGGCAGGTCTCCGCATGTACCGTGAGAATGTCAGCGCCTGCTGCGTGGAATTCTCCGAGGAACCGATCGGGATCCGAAATCATGAGATGCACATCGAGCGGAATTCGGGCCACTTTTTTCACCGCGGAAACGATCAGAGGGCCGATGGTGATGTTCGGGACGAAATGGCCGTCCATTACGTCGATATGTATCCAATCCGCTCCGCCTTCTTGTACGGCCTGCACTTCTTCCCCGAGCCGGGAAAAGTCAGCGGACAGAATCGACGGGGAAACAAGAATATCTTTGTTGGTCACCTTTATCCCTTTCGCTTTTCAGAATCCACGACAGCGCCTCAGTCCCTGCAATCGTGAATACGGCACCGGATAGGCCCTACAACGCCACACCATCCAGCCGGAAGCCGCACTTCGGGCACATGCCGTCTTTGAGGGCATATTTTCCTATGCTGTATCCAACTCGATCTATGAGTACGGATGCGCATCCGGGGCAATAGGTTTTTTCACCCGGGTCGTGAGGCACATTTCCGATGTATACGTAGTGAAGCCCCGCTTCGAGGCCGATACGCCGCACGTTGCGCAGTTCCTGAACGTCCGTGGGCGGAAGAGTTTGCTCTTTGTACTGCGGATAAAAACGGCTTACGTGCCATGGTGTTTCCGGACCGAGTTCGTCTCTTATGAATTCGGCCATATCCTTGATCTCCTCGGGCTTGTCGTTCAGGCTCGGAATCAGCAATGTCGTCACTTCCAGCCAGATGCCCAGCTGCTTCATGTACACAAGTGAATCCATCACCCCCGCGCGCTTGGCCTTGCAGTACTGAGAGTAAAAACGATCATTAAATGCCTTCAAATCTACGTTTGCGGCATCCATCAGACCTTTGCAGTCATCGAGCATGTCCCGGGTCATGTACCCGTTTGTCACGAATACGTTGAGAAGGCCTTTCTTCTGCGCTTCCACCATGGTGTCCCGGGCCAGCTCGTAGTAAATCGTGGGCTCGGTATACGTGTAGGATATGCTCCTGCAGTCGCTCTCCATTGCCATGGCCACAATATCGGCAGGATGATAATCCTCGCCCACGATGCGGCCTTTGTCCCGAGGCATCTGGGAGATCGAATAGTTCTGGCAAAAAGAACAGAAGAAATTGCAACCGACTGTGGCAATGGAAAAAGATCTCGTTCCCGGAGCAAAATGAAAGAGCGGCTTTTTTTCTATGGGATCCAGGTTGGCTGAAACCACCTTGTCATAGACAAGAGTGTACAGAATGCCTTCCTTGTTCTGGCGCACGCTGCACAGCCCTTTCTTGCCTTCTTTTATTTTGCATCGATGGCGGCAGAGTCGGCAGTCCACTTCACCGGAATCCAATTTGTCATAGAGCAACGCTTCTTTCATCGTTCCGTTCCTTCAGCACTTCCAAGAGACGGTTATTCAGATTGTCGAAGCTTCCGTTGGACATGATCAGGACTACGTCGTTCGATTGCAATTCTTCCGTCAAAAATGCGAGCAGTCCTTCGGTATCCGAAAAAGACTTTGCCTTTTTCCCGAGGCGACTGAGATCCGTTGCGAGTTTCATGGAGCTCAAACGCCCTGCCTCCGGGATCGTGCTCACGTCGCGCGGTTCCCTGAGTATAATTACATCCGCATCGAGAAATGCGGAGATGTACTGCTGTTGAAAAAAGGCCCTCTTACTGGTGTTGGTGCGCGGCTCGAACACCGCAACCAGGCGGCGTCCCGGGAAACGTAAGCGCACTCCCGAGGAGGTCACTTTCACGGCAGTAGGGTGGTGCGCAAAATCGTCGATGACAAGGATTCCGGCCTCTGCAGCCAAAATCTCCTGCCGCCTTCTGACTCCTGCGAACGCCTCCAAGGCCTCGAATGCCTTCTGCGGATCCACCCCGACACAATGAACCGCGGCGATTGCCGCCACTGCGTTCAACACATTATGATCTCCGATGATCGGCAATGTTCCCGAAGCCACTCGCCGCCCTCGATAGATGATCTCGACGCCTATTCCCTTGTCCCGCAGGCATTGACGTGCAGGGAACCAGTCCATGTTCTCACGAGAGCCGTACGTGTGAACTTGAGAAGCACTGTTGCGCACGAGGCTCATTACTGTTTCGTCTTCGCCGAAGGCCACCAGGTTTCCCTCCGACGGCAGGAGCCCGATAAATCTGCGGAACTCGCCACGTATCTGTTCCAAATCGTTGTAGATGTCCGCGTGATCGAACTCGCATGACGTGACGACCGCCACGTGTGGGAAGTAGTGCAGGAATTTCGGTGACTTGTCAAAGTAGGCCGTGTCGTATTCGTCGCCCTCCAGAACGAAAAATGGACCTTTTCCCAGCCGGTAATTTTTTTTGAAGTTCGCTGGCAACCCGCCTATCATGAAACCCGGATCGCTGCCCGTTCTGAAGAGTATCCAGGCAATCATGGAACTGACGGTGGTTTTCCCGTGTGTTCCGGCTACGACTATTCTCGTTTTGTTCTCCGTGAAATATGCTTCGAGCGCACCGGGCATGGACGTGAACGGGATGGCCGAGGCTTCCAGAGCGATGGCTTCCGGATTACTCCGGCGGATAACGTTTCCCACCACCACGAGGTCCGGCTGCGGCATCAGATTCGAAGGGCTGTATCCTTGCTTTACTTCTATACCGAGTTCCTTGAGGAAATCGCTCATGGGGGGATACGCAGCCTGATCCGATCCGGTGACCGTGCAGCCGATTTCGTGAAACATTCCGGCCAAGGCTGCCATTCCGGTTCCGCATATTCCCATAAGGTGCACTGACCGGGGAGAGGCAGGGAGAGCACGGGGATTGTGGTTTTCCGGCTTCTTCATGACGGTGTGTTGCTATCACCCCGCAACTGCTATGTCAAGCTGCAGAAGGCGCAATCCTTCTCTCGGGAAAACAAAAACCCTCCCCGCAGCCGGAGAGGGTACGAAAGAAGAATTCCGCGTCCGAACACAGCCGGACCGGGGCACGCCGGACACCCGCGATCAACTGTCCGAAGGAGCGTAATAACATCTCTTGGGAGATACGACCATTCCCTTTTTCTTTAAAGCATCGATGACTTTTGACACCTCTTTTGAATCCATATCCAAAGACTTGGCGACGTCGCCGGGTCTCACGGGTTTGCCGGCCTTCTTCATCGCGGTGAGGACGACCTGTTCTTTTTCCTCCATGATGATTCCCCTTGTACGAAAAAAGCGTTTCACTGACACTGATGCCCGGGCATCATGATAATTTGTTGGACGAGTGTGTCAAGACCGTCCTGAATGATGATTGCCAACAGCTCGCGCTTTTGGTACAAAATGGGCGCAATAGCGGACTTGAGCGCGAAGGAGCAGCATGATGCTGGAAAATTACCCCAAAGAGATAACAAGCACGGACGGAACGGCCCTTGTGCTCCGCCCTCTCGTGAAAGAGGACGAGCAGTCCCTCATAGAATTCTTCTCCAGGATTCCCGAAGAAGAGCGATGGTTTCTCAGGGACAACATGGAAGATCCGGAAGTTGTGCAGCAGTGGGTTCAAAATCTGGATTATGAGAAAATCCTGCCACTCGTGGCGGTAAAGCAAGCTGACAACACCATAATAGCCAATGTGAGGCTGCACAGGAGGCCAGCGGAATGCCTCAGGCACGTAGCTCATCTCAGGATCAGGGTAGATCCCCAGTATCGCCATCAACGTCTGGGCACGTGGATGCTCCTGGATACCATAAAACTCGCCATGAGCGTGGGAATCGAGAAGCTGATCGCTGAATTTGTAGAAGGCGTGGAGCAGCCTGCAATGAATGCCGCGCGGAAGTTGGATTTTGTCGAACAGGCGGTCTTGAAAGAATACGTGAAAGACCGCCAGGGCAGGTACCGCAGCCTGATTATTATGGTGAAATCCCTGTACAGGGAGTGGGGCGACTTTTGAGGGCCGCCGAAGCCTAAGCAGGGTCCGAACACAGCACTTACAACACCTTGAAATACTCCATGGTCTCTTGCCGCATGATCATTACATTCCCCGGCGAGATGCGAACTGAGGATGCAGCTCGCGAATGGACAGGTGAAGAAGAAAACTATTTCTTGGAGCCGCGGGGACGCAACAACCTGAGCTCAGACGCCGAAGTGCGTTCACAAGTGATACCCAATTGCCGCAAGATTTGTAAAATTGCAGGGCTGGGTGCTCTCCTGAGCCAAGTGATGAGACGGCTCTGCGTAGTCCGCAGCGAAGGAGTGCCCCAAGCCTGTGCCCAGAATCGAGTTACCTGTAAAAAAGCGAATCCGTATGAGATGTATCGTGTCCAAGTGCCGAAGAAGTATCCGAGAACCACCTCTGTGCTTGACCCAAAATTCCCATGATGCTATCCAGAGTCGCCATGTACCACGACTACGATGATTCACTTTTGGAACATCCCACAGCAGACCAGTGGGACGCGGAAGAACTTATCGCTGCCGCGCTGCAGGCGAAAGAGAATGCCTCCGTCCCGCTGAGCCGTTTCCGGGTGGGCGCTGCGGTCCTCACCGGGAACCGCCGTATTTTCGAAGGCTGCAACACGGAATGCCTCATTCCGGTTCTCGGCGTCTGCGCGGAACGAAACGCCATCAATCACGCCATCATTCACGGAGAAAAGAGTTTCCTGGCAGTGGCCGTGGTCTCCGATCTGTATCAGCCTTTGTTGCCCTGTGGCACCTGCTTGCAATACATCCAGGAATTCGCCCGCCAGGATGACCGGGACATCCTTATCATTGCGGAAGGCAGATCCGGCGACAGGATGGTCACGAGCGTCGACGAGCTGTTCAAGGGGGGATTCCCACCGGAGGCCACGGCCCGCGACATACAGGAGTCCTTTCGCTGGACGCTCGACGAAGAATAATCTCATATAAAATTGAATGTAGTGTGGTGTCCCGCAAATAGCTGTCAAATCACTGATCTGGCCAGCACGCGAATCAGTGTCATTGCGAGGAGCGACGCGACGAAGCAATCTCCAGCCCATATACTGCAACTACGCGAGATTGCTTCGCTTCGCTCGCAATGACAGCCTTGTCCCGTCAATAACTGAGGCGTTACAGCAACTCGCTTATTCCTCTTGTGATTTTGTAATCATTCAGTCTCGCGAGGAGCCCATTGTTTCCGTGTCATTGCGAGGAGTGGAACGACGAAGCAATCTGGATAGTTAAGGGCGGAGATTGCTTCGCTTCGCCGGCAATGGCAGCTCTTTTCCGGGCAATCACTGAATGGATATTAATGTCTGATAATCTACTTGAAGAAATAGGCTCATCTATAGTATAATGATACAATAATACTATATGGAGCCAGCTCATGAAGAAGAAGGTCGTCCGGATGACCAAGGTCACCAAGGTCATCAAGGTAGCAGACATACTCAAAGATATGCTGCAGGATATCAGTGACGAAGAATTATTGCTGAAATACCGGATAGGCTGGAAACAACTCGAAGCCATATACGGAAAGCTCTTTTACGGCGGATTTCTCGACACGAGCTGCATGCGTCGTCGCATAGACTTGCGAGGCGGCAGGAGTTCCGCCCACATCCCGTTGGCGGACATCAAGGATTCCGGTTCCGTGTACACATGTCTCACCTGCGGTTATACTTCTTCCTTGCATTTCAGCGCGTGTCCGAGATGCCGGCAGGTGAACTTGCGGCGACTGCACAAATCAGCCCTTCCGGCCGCGTTTCCGCCGTATTACGCGGGGTACGGCGTCTGACAACTCCAGTACGCCCGCACAGAGAACACTGTTTGATTGATGAACCAGTTGCATTACATTACCATAGAGAAGATTATAACCGTAGTACGTATATCTGGGCCAATTGATGGGTCAGCCGAATCCTGATAGCGGTCGCGAGCGCGAGAGTTCCGTGAACGCTGCCCGGTTGGAGGCCATATGAATCGGGAGTCCGACATGTCCGATCGCGTAAGATCAATCCGGGACAAGTTAGGAAAGAATACGTCCGCGACAGTGGAGATCTCTGCAGAGGGACTGAAATTTCACCGATTTTTCACATTCGAAGGAAGAGACCCGCTGGAAATGGTGGAGTGGGGAAAACGTTCCGCAGTGATCCGCAGCGAAAAAGGAGAGCTCATATTCGAACAGACTGGGGTGGAGGCTCCAATCTTCTGGTCCGACATGGCGTTGAACGTTGTAGTATCCCGGTATTTTCGCGGCAGACCGGGTTCTCCCGAAAGGGAAAAAAGCGTGAAACACCTTCTTCATCGGGTAGTGGACACCATCACCGGGTGGGGAGTGGAGCAGGGGTACTTCGCGGCGGAGGCGGACGCTGCAGTGTTCCATGATGAACTCATGTACCTGTTGCTTCATCAAAAGGCTTCCTTCAACAGTCCTGTGTGGTTCAACGTAGGGATCGAGGCGTCTCCTCAGTGTTCGGCATGTTTCATCATCAGCGTCCAGGACACGATGGACTCCATCCTCGAATGGTACAGACAGGAGGGCCTGATTTTCAAAGGCGGTTCCGGATCGGGAGTGAACGTATCACGGCTCAGATCGTGTAAAGAGCCTCTTTCCGGGGGAGGCACCGCATCCGGTCCCATATCCTTCATGAAAGCGGCTGACGCGTCCGCGGGAGTGATCAAATCAGGCGGAAAAACTCGTAGAGCCGCCAAAATGGTGGTGCTAAACATTGACCACCCGGATGTGCTGCGTTTTGTCCGGTCAAAAGCCGAAGAGGAAAAAAAGGCGCAAGCGCTTATTAATGCCGGTTATGACGGCTCGTTCGACGGCGAAGCCTACTCCAGTGTGGCGTTTCAGAACGCAAACCACTCGGTGAGGGTGACTGACGAGTTCATGGAAGCAGACAAATCCGGCGGGAAATGGCATACCCGTTTCGTGGTGTCCGGCGAAGTTGCGGATACGTACGACGCGAGCGCCCTCATGCGGGAGATTGCCGTCTCGGCCCATGCCTGCGGCGATCCGGGCATTCAGTTCGACAGCACCATCAATCGCTGGCATACGTGTCCTGAAACCGCGCCCATCAGAGCGTCGAACCCGTGCTCAGAATACATGCACGTGGACGATTCCGCATGTAATCTTGCCTCCTTGAAACTCACGGCGTTCATGGACGGCGACTTGTTCCGCACGGATGCGTTCCGCCATGCAGTCGACGTCATGATCACCGCTCAGGATATCCTTGTGGACAAAGCGGGGTATCCGACTGCTGCGATAGCCAAGAATTCCTCCGATCTGCGGGCGCTCGGCCTGGGATACGCGGATTTAGGCGCTTTAATCATGTCTCTGGGGATCCCGTACGATTCCGACGATGCACGAGCCTGGGCATCCACCATAACCGCGATCCTGACGGGCGAAGCGTATCTGCAATCATCCCGCATTGCCGCTGTGCGCGGGGCTTTCCGGGAGTTTCCCAAAAACCGCGATGCAATGCTCAAGGTGATGCGTGCTCACCGGAGCGGTCTCCGCCAGATTCCGCACACGAGCGTTCCCGAAGATATGTTTACCGAAGCCAGGCGTATATGGGATTCCGCCGTGGAAATGGGCGAGCAGCACGGGTACGGGAATTGCCAGGCGACCGTCATTGCTCCCACCGGCACGGTGGCCTTCATGATGGATTGCGATACCACCGGCATAGAACCGGAACTCGCTCTGGTGAAATACAAGAAACTGTCCGGCGGGGGCCAATTGAAGATCGTGAACCGCACGGTCGAGCGGGCGCTGGAAAAACTCGGGTATCCGCCGGTGGTCGTCCAGAACATTCTTGCCGAAATAGAGGAAACCGGGACGATTGAAGGAATCAAGGAGGTGGCGGCGGAGCACATTCCGGTTTTCGACTGCGCATTCAGGCCCATTCATGGCGAGCGTTCCATATCGCCAAAGGGACACGTGAAAATGATGGCCGCGGTCCAGCCCTTTATTTCGGGGGCGATTTCCAAGACCGTGAATCTTCCCAACAATGCGGGCGTCGCCGATATAGAAGAAATCTTCCGGCTTGCGTGGCGTTCGGGGCTCAAATCAATTGCTGTTTACCGGGATGGTTGCAAAGGAATACAGCCTTTGGGCCTTTCGGCAACGGAACGGGGCCGGCCGCAGCAGCCGATTCGCAGGCGTCTTCCCGTGGACTGCAAAACGGTTCGGCACAAATTCGAGTTTGCGGGACAAAAAGGTTATATACACACGGGGTTTTATGACGATGGAACCGTGGGGGAAATCTTTATCCGCATGGCGAAAGAAGGCAGCACCATATCCGGGCTCATGGACACCATCGCAACGCTCACGTCCATCGCGCTCCAGTACGGCGTTCCTCTCGAAGCACTCGTGAACAAATTCAGTCACGTTCGCTTCGAGCCTTCCGGTTTCTCGAGTAATCCGGAAATACCCATTGCCAAGTCGCTGGTGGATTACATATTCCGTTACCTGGGAATACGATTCCTTACAAAGACCCAACAGGAAGCCGCAGGATTGTTGTCATCCGAGAAGTCGCACGGAACCGAGCCTCCTGTGGTCCCTCCTCCCCAAACCGCAACACCAGCGGATAGACAGCACGCGTTCAACCCGCAATCCGATGCTCCTCCATGCCCTGATTGCGGGGCGATTATGGTAAGATACGGCTCCTGCTACGAATGCCTCAACTGCGGCAGTACCACCGGGTGTTCATAGAAAAATCGGCAGTCAAAAGATCGGGTGTTTTCACTTTCGACTGCCGAAGGTTACTGGTGATGTCCAGGCACAGTGAGCGGGCGGAAACTTAGTCGCGAAGGGCATTTCCCTCGTCCGGTCACTCAGCCAGCGACTCCATGACCAGTTCCATCACGGTCTTGGTTTTCACCGGCAGCTCGTAGTGAATCTGAATGTCATTGAGTTGCGCGAGGCACGCCTGGCACGATGTGGCCACGACGGTGGCCCCTGTTGCGACCATCTGGTCACGCTTGGCTCGACCGAATTCCAGCTTTTTCTGACCGAGCTCCGTATTCTGGGCGACACTCCCGCCGCCGCCGCAGCAGGTGGCATATTTGCCGTGAGGCTCCATATCGACATATTTTTTCGCCACATATCTGAGCAACTCCCGGGGGGGATCATAGACACCCACCTTGCGACCCACATTGCACGGATCGTGATACGTGACGGTTTCCTCTATTGCTCCTTGACGCAGTCGCAGTCTGCCGTCTCTGAAACAGTCGTGAGCCAGCTCCACAATGGAAACGACATTGAACCCCAGGGGTTCGCCAATAATATGCTCGGCGTCCTTGCGAACTATCTTGAAGCCGTGGCCGCATTCAGTCGTGACAAGAGTCTTCACGCCCAGACGGCGAGCGGTGTCCACGATGGTGCGGACCGCCATGGCATGGGTTTCGTCGTCGCCCATGTAGTAAGCCCAATTGGAAATGTCCCGGAGATTAGAGGCGAACGTCCAATCCGCCTTGATTGCCAGAAGAAATCCGATGTACACCGAGAACATATGGGGCGCTGACGTGTATTCCCGCGGATTGGGAACATACAGAAATTCGGCTCCGTGCTTGTCGATGGGGACCGAAAATTGATCCTCGTCCACTCCTTCGATTTCTGCAGCTGTTTCTTCGCCCAACCATTTTACGGAATCCACAAACTCTTCTTCATCGATCCCGACGCTGTTTCCCATGTCTTTGATGTTTTGGAGTCCTTCCATCAGTCGTTTGGGCGCTTTGTCCTGTTGGAGGCAGATCCCCCGGAGCGTCCGGATGATGGAATCCATCTTTAACGCTTTGGGACAGTCCACGGTGCACTCGCCGCACAACGTGCATGCCCAGAGAAAATCGGAATCCACGAGTTCCTGAATCTTACCCGCCGATACCTTTCTCATGATCTCGCGGGGATCGACTCCGGGATAGAAATGTGAAATGAAACATTTGGCGACGCATTCGTCACACGCATGGCAGTGTTGGAGCTTATCTCCGCCGCATTTCCGGACGATTTCGGCAACTCTCTCTTCTGGTAACGTAAAGTCCGTCACGATTGACTCCATTTGGTATTTTGTGGTGCCCACAAGAAGACAAATCACGCGGGTATCCTATTCCCTGATGATGCATGAGCCGCGTCGCAGAATGGTGGTACGGCTTTTTCCTGTGGAGGTTTATGGGCAATTTTTACTGTAAACCGCAAAAAGATTCAAGTGAGTTGCATAAGACAGCGTAATCATTTAATTTAGCCGGGAGACCTTCGTTTCCGTGTCCGTGCGAGGAGTGAAACGGCGAAGCCATCTCGATAGTACGGACAAAGATTGCTTCGCTTCGCTGGCACTGACAGCCTCTTTCCCACCCGCACCCGAATGGGTACGAGGGCCCAAACAAGCTTGCCCCGAACGTATCTGAATGAGAACGTTCGGCGAGCCGTGCACTGGCATTCATCTCAACCCCCGCGGGGATGCGGTTGCACAGCACGAGAACCGAAGGTATTCTGAAAGAGCGACATGAGTTTTCGGAAATCAGTCCAATATTGGCGCGTGTAGGGAGCAGCAATATCAGGGGAACCTTTTCATAAAGCTGCAGTGTTATCATCCGGGTCGGCCCATGGGAATTCTCAAGGAATGCCAGTTTGGCTGCTGCAACCAGAGTCAAGATGGTCACTGCAAGTGCGAAGCCCTGAGCAATCTGCAATCAGCAAAAATGAGACCGCTTAGTATTGCTTTTCGTAAGTTCGGTGCCGGATTTCATGACCAAGAGAGATTGCTTCGTCGCTGCGCTCCTCGCAATGACAGGCCCGAGAAGTGTCATTGCGAGGAGCGCAGCGACGAAGCAATCTGCTCCGACAAGAATGTGCGACCTGATTTAAGATAACTTGTACTTACTCGTTTTACTCCGGGCAATCACGTGGGTGGAACGTCCGGGAGCAGTTGGCCGAATCCGACTGAATTTTCGAGAACTCTATAACAGGGGGAACATGATGGACAGAACCTTCAAGGCAATGGTGGTGACCGAATCTACCGATCGCACGTTTTCCCGGAAGATTACGTCCAGGACCGTTGACCAATTGCCGCCGGGAGACGTGTTGATACACGTGCGTTATTCTTCGCTGAATTACAAAGACGCACTATCGGCAACCGGGAACAAAGGTGTGACGAGGAATTATCCGCATACTCCGGGCGTGGACGCTGCGGGGGTTGTTGCAGAGAGCAGTGTGGACTCTTTCAAGCCCGGAGACGAGGTGGTAGTGACGGGCTTCGATCTGGGCATGAACACCCCGGGAGGGTTCGGAGAATACATCCGGGTGCCTGGCGATTGGCCGGTGAAACTCCCCGAAAATCTGTCGCTCAAAGACAGTATGGTCTATGGCACCGCAGGGTTTGCGGCCGCTCTTTCGGTGTTCAAGCTCACCGGAAACGGTGTGAAGCCTGAACACGGAGAGATCCTGGTGTCTGGAGCACCGGGGGGTGTCGGAAGTATTGCAGTCTCAATTCTCGTGAAATCCGGTTTTCGGGTGGTTGCGGTAAATGGGGTCGTGGATCGGAAAGAGTACCTGCTTGGACTTGGAGCGAAAGATGTCTTGAGCATTGACGACGCTGTTGACGAGAGCGGAAGACCGCTTCTGAAGACGCGTTGGGCGGGGGTGATTGACACTGTGGGAGGCACCATACTCTCTACGGCTATACGATCCACTCAATACGGCGGAACGGTGACGTGTTGCGGAAACGCCGCCTCTCCGGATTTTGCGGTCACCGTGTATCCTTTCATTCTTCGGGGGGTCAGTCTTCTGGGTGTTGATACCGTGCATTGCCCCCGTGATATACGCATGGAAATCTGGCGGAGACTTGCTCACGAATGGAAACTGGACCACCTGGACGCTATTTCCACGGAAATTCCGTTGGATGAATTGGATGAGAAGATCGGCCTGATCCTGGAGGGAAAACAGACCGGAAGAACTGTAGTAAGCATTACGAAATAGCCTTGTGAAATTACGCCTGAATCAGCGGATCACTTCGCATTTTACATGATGTAAAGGAATTTGACAGGGCGATACAGCCCGTCTCACGGGCACATTGCGTCCGCTATTGAAATATCAGACGATTTGTAGCTGTCTTGAAGAGCGGCGTTTGGCACAGAAAATGCTTTGGCCGAGAGTAGGCAGGGTGGATTCCCTGGTCAGAACGGCATTCGTCTACGGTAAGATCAAGGGGCGGGGCGGACAACGAACCGCACGGTTTTGGCTGCGAAAGGGTACACGATGGCGGACGTGCAATTGAACAACCTGATTGACGAGGGATGGTTGGTTTTGTACGAAGGGTTTGACAAAGGTGCCTTTCAGAATTGGCAATCCCTCGCTCTCATGTATCTGACAAAGGCCTTCGGCCCTGACCACTCCTACACACGATCCTTCAGAGCATACGTCCAAAAACCGGAAGAATTGAGCGTTCTCATTGGAGGCGGGATTCTCGAGGCAGCCAGAGAAGAATTCCGGAAGAAGCGCTGACAATCCCACACATTACTCTTATCAACGAAATCTCCCTCCGCAATATGGGGGCAGCTTCCCCTGTTCGTGCATGCTGATTAAATTTTCAGTGATGACTGGCATGCTGCGGAGGACAATATGAACATTTCATCAGTTTCTTCGTTTGTGTTAGCAGGCGCAATTGCCTTGGTGGCAGTTTCCGGATGTGGATTCGGGGCCTGGGCTCAACCGGTCCAATTCGTCGCGGCCCGGGCATGCCCGGAGGCCAATATGCATCTGGTTCAGTACAGTCCGGGGAGTAGCCGGGAGCTGTGTCTCCAGGACTGCCGCGACATGTACGGCGACGCGTTCCGCGGGTACCGGAACAGCCGCTATGCATATGCCACCTGTGTTCAGAGCTGTGAAAACGCCTTCTGGAAAGACTTTGACCAGAACACGGGCAATCTGGAAAGGCAGGGCCCGGGAAAGCCTGTTTATTAACTTTCGGCACGTTACTGATTCAACGAAGGCTCGGAAAAGGCTGTCATTGCGAGAGCAGCGAAGCAATCTGCGCTTTGAGGTGTGGAGATCGCTTCGTCGTTTCACTCTTCGCAATGACAGAGGTCAGGCACTTCTTCCGAGTACCTGCCACGCATTCGCCACAAGATTTATGAGATTGCAAGGCTGGGGGCTCTCCTGAGCGAAGTGATGAGACGGCTCTGCGTAGTCCGGAGCGAAGGAGTGCCCCCAGCCTGTGCCCAGAATCGAGTTACCTGTAAAAAAAGAGAATCCGTATGAATGATTACCGTGGAATAGTCTGAAGGAAGGAAGCACCGGGGAGGCACGTCCGGTACGAAGTTCCTCCTGGAGCTTGACGAGTCTTTAGCAGCTTATTCCAGTGCCGGGGCAGGGATCATGTATCCCACTCCTTGCACAGTTACTATATATGACGGCTCTGCGGGATTGTCCTCGAGTTTGGATCGCAGATGCTGAACGTGAACGTCTATTGCCCTGCTACCCGTGTAGAGGTCTCCGTCCGGCCAAAGGGTCCGCTTAATGGTACTTCTATCCATGACGCGATCGGCATTGCGCGCGAGAAGCGCCAGCAAGTTGAATTCTGTCTGAGTAAGACAGACTTTGGTCTCTTTTTTGAACACGGTTTTCTTTGCCAGGTCGATTTTCAAATCCCCGATGCGGACAGTTTCCACGGGATTGTGCATTGAGCCCCTTCTCCGGAGACATGCCCGGATCCTTGCCGAAAGCTCCAGGTAATCGAACGGCTTTGCTATGTAGTCATCCGCGCCGCTTTCCAGACCGAGTACCTTGTCCGGCACTCGGTCTCTCGCTGTCAGCATGATGATGGGCACCGGCGACTTGTCCCTGATCAAGCGGCATACCTGGATCCCGTCGATGTCGGGCAGGGAAAGATCCAGAATCATGAGTGCTACGGAGAATCGTTCAAAACATTGCAAGGCTTCTTTGCCCGTGCTTGCAGTGACAACGCTGAAGTTGTCCAATTCGAGATTGTCTTTCAGAATTCGCAGTATGTCCGCATCGTCGTCCACAATGAGTATCAGCCCTGATTCCATGCCATTCTAGCCCATTTCTCACGAGAGGTGTGCGTGTGCGTTTGCGGGACGATCGTTCGGGAGAGTGAACACGAATGTGCTCCCCGATCCGGGCCGGCTTTCAACCCAGATTCGGCCTCCATGGGCTTCCATAATTCCTTTGCAAATGGCGAGCCCTATTCCCGACGACCCTTGATGTATGTTCTTGCCCTGATCTTTTACCTGATAGAATTTCCTAAAAATTGCGGCATGATATTTTTCGTCTATTCCCGGTCCCTGATCGTGCACAGCGACCTTCACGAAGTTGTTCCGGTCTGAGCCGACATCCACGGTAATGGTCCCGCTCACGGGCGAAAACCGGACCGCATTCGACAGCAGATTCGTCAACACCTGGTACATTCTCTTGCGATCGAATACCGGCAGAAGATTGTCGGGTGAGTTCAGCGCAAAATGCAGGTCCTTTTTTTCGGCCGTTGCCTTCTGGGAAAAAATGGCTTCTTCGGCAACTTCTCTTATGGAACTCTTCCGAAGATCGAGATCCAGTTGACCGGACTCGATTTTTGAGAAATCCAAAAAATCCAGCACTATCTTGACGAGGTGATCGGTATTTCTCTTGATGATGTCAACATATTCAAGGTTTCCGCCGGATGCCTTTCTTCCCATGATATCCGCAGCGCCTTTGATGCTCGTAAGGGGTGTTCTGAGTTCATGGGATATGTCCGAAAAAAACTCGGACTTTGCGCGATTGAGGCTTTCAAGTTCGCGATTGGCCTTTTCCAGGTCCCGGTTGGTTTCGGACAGGTCTCTCGTTGCATCGGAGATCTTCTTCTCGAGTTCTTCGTGCTGGGTTTTCATCTTCTCGTCAAGGATATAACAGAAATCCGCTATGTTCTTGAGTTCGTCGCCCTGAGGATCCGCATTTCCCATGAAATTGGTGATAGGAAGCCTGCTCATGGCAACTCTGATGTCCTGTATCCGTTTGAATAACAGAGATCTGGCGAACAAGAATACCAGCATAACCAGGCACAGGGCAAAGGCAACTCCACCCCCTAACAGAATAGCCCGATTCCGATTGATAGCGGATTTTGCCTCGTCCATAGGTATAAATACGCTCAAACAGCCCCCAACCTCACCAATCCTGTAATTCTGGGTCATATGGCACTGCAGGCAGTTTTCGGCCACATACAGTGGGGCGACATACCGCAGCACGGCTTTGCCGTCTATCTCTTCCATTCTGAAAATACTGTCCTGCTCCGAAGATCTGAACAGCCTCAGCGCTTCCAGTTCAAAGCCGTCCGCACTATTGTTCGGATTGAGAAGGTCCGTATTGGTGAGTCTGAAAAAATGCGTCCCGCTTCTGGCAGCCCTCTCGGACAGGGCTTTGGTCAACACGGACGGGCTAATTTTCGTGTACGTGGTGCCGTCCGAGCCCTGAACATCGGGTTTTTCCAGGAAGGGACTCGAACGTGTTTCCGGCGTTTTGGGGATGAGCACCGTCTGGCTGTCCGCTGCCCACTGGCGGGTCAGAACGATCTGTTTGTGAAGGATGATGGCCTGTTTCTTCACCTGTTCCATGATATGGTCTTCCTGCTGCCGGGAAAACCAGAAGAACACCAGGACAAAAATTACGGTTATGGCCGTAGAAGTGGCGACGAGAAACTTGAAGGAAATCTTCTGGCTGAAAAAATTTCTGAGACGTGTCAGCATGCCTGGTTCGCAGATTAGGATCGCGTGGCCGCATCGCAAGGAATGTGAAAGAAACTGGAAGATGCCCGATTTCGGCTGTCTTCAATTTCGTCCTTGCTTCTTTGTCGATCGCGGTTGATAATGGATTACAAATTTGTATTCGTATACTAGCATATAGAGCTTTGTTCGTAAATCACCGAATCACGGGTCGAGGACGATGGCCCATGACGGGTCAAGGCTCAAGTTTACAGGTTCTTTACAACATTTTACAGCAACGTTACCTGTTCCCGTGACATAATTGAGACGGCATTTCATCAGACAAGCTCCGAATATGGGGTCGGACAACGTTACAGTCATGTGGCCGGATTCAGGAATCCGGATCAGCCAAAACAGATAGTGTTTATGAGAGCATCATTACGAATACAGGGAGTTGAAGCCATGAGAAACATTCTCATCCTGGTCGCGCTGGCGCTTTTCTTCTGTCCTTACCCGGCCGACGCCGCGATAAAAGTGGATCCGAAACTCTACGGATCACCGGAGGGGCAAGTCTGCATCAAATGCCATGAGCTGAAGACTCCCGGCCTGCACAAGATGTGGCGGCTGGGAAAAATGGGGCAGGCAGGCGTCAATTGCTACGACTGCCACAAGGCTGAGAAAAAAACGGACAAAACTCCCGGTAATCCAGGCGGTCACGATCATCGAGGGTTCTGGGTAACGACCATTGTGAGTCCCAAGGATTGTGCCCGCTGCCACAAGGAGCAATTCGATCAGCAGCAACCGTCTCATCATGCCAAAGGAGCGGACATCCTCAATTCCCAGGACAATTTCTTGGGAACGGTGGTGGGCGGACCGGCCGCGGTCAGCAACGGATGTCGCCAGTGCCACGGCTCGAACGTCAAAGTGCTCAAAGACGGAAAACTGGATCCCGAAACGTGGCCGAATACAGGCATAGGCCGCATCAATCCCGATGGCAGCAAAGGAAGCTGTAGTGCATGCCACACCAGGCATCGGTTCTCCATAGAACAGGCGAGGCGTCCGGATGCGTGCGGCAAGTGTCACCTCGGGCCGGATCATCCTCAGATAGAAGTGTACCAGGAGTCCAAGCACGGAATCCTGTACCAGGCCATGAGAGACAAGATGAACATGGATCGCAGTGAATGGATCGTGGGAGTGGACTACCAGGATACAGCCACCTGCGCCACCTGCCACATTTCGGCAACCCCCAACCAGATTGCAACACACGACGTGGGCGACAGGATATCCTGGACTCTCAGGCCGGCCGTCTCTAAGAAACTCACCCAATGGAAAGAGCGCCGGGATAAAATGAAAGACGTGTGCCGTCAGTGTCACGGCGATCTGATGGTGGACGGTTTCTACAACCAGTTTGATAACTTCGTGGACTTGTATAACAACAAATTCGCCATTCCCGCCACGAACGTCCGTGCGAAACTGATAGAAACGGGAAAACTCTCCAAAGCGGACTTCGACGAGAATCTTGACTGGATTTACTACGAGCTCTGGCATCATGAAGGGCGCAGGGGGCGTCACGGCGCTGCAATGATGGGTCCCGATTACGCGTGGTGGCACGGCATGTATGAAGTCGCGAAACACTTTTACGAAAAGTTCATCCCGGAAGTGGAACGCGTCATGGGAGGCAAGGAACAGGCTGCGCCGATGCTGAACGAACTGGTCTTCAAAGATCCGTACCACCGCTGGTACAAAGAGGGCATGAGCAAGGAACAACTGCAGAAAATAGAACAATACTATCAGCAAAGGTACGGCGGCAAAGAAGTGAAGTAGAACAGCCGCTCGCCGCGTACACACAAGGGCGTGTTCATGAACGGAAAATTAGGAATCCCCAAAACAGCGCTTCCGGTTTTGGCACTGGGTTTGATGGGGTTGTTCCTGGGGTTGGGCTCCGGTTCGATCCGGGCCCAGTCCCGAGAGATTCCGCCTGAAGCGAAGTACGAATCGCCAAGCGAAAAGGACATCATGGAGACGGACTCGGCACGGGAATTTCCCGTCCCGTTGACGCCTCTGCCGAAAACGATCACTCCGTGCCGAGCGTGCCACGGACCGGAGAAGGATTTTCCCGTGAACATGAAAAGACGGGAGGACCTTCTCGTCCACAAGAACGTCAAACTGAACCACGGAGGAGTGCGGGTCTGGTGTCTCGATTGCCACAATCCCGATGACCGCAACTATTTGCTGCCCCTGAGTGACGGCAAGCCGATCAGATTCGAGCAGTCATATCTGCTCTGCGGTAAATGCCATGGGACCAAGTTCAGGGATTGGCGGAACGGCATACACGGCAAAAGAACAGGCTACTGGAACGCCGAGAAAACATACTACCGGTGTGTCACCTGTCACGATCCTCACATGCCGAAGTACAAGCCGTTACAGCCCATGCCGCCGCCGCAAAAACCTTGGACTCCCAAGGAAACACGGGTAAAGCAGTAAAGGTCTGAACATGAGCCATAAGAAAAAGACTCTCAGGAAAAGACAATCGACATCACCGGATGAGGCGGGCTCCAGAACCGCAGAAGACCGCCGAGGTTCGTCCGGCGAAAAAAACCTCGTTCTGCCCGATCGTCGAACGTTTCTTGCCGGGGCTGCGGGTTTGTTCGGACTGATGGCCATGAGTTCGTGCTCGTGGCAGGAGTTCTTTCAGAATCAATTCACCAGGATGACGAAGAAGGAGATCGATGAGACGGTCGCGCGTCTCCAGGCCGAGTACAAAGAGAAATACGGAAAAGACTTTGTAGTGGGGACGGAATCACCTATCGATGCGACGCTGTTCGCATACGGCCTGGATATCCAACGGTGCATCGGATGCAGGAGATGCGTCTATGCCTGTGTCAACGAGAACAATCTGTCACGAGATCCCCAGATCCAGTACATCAGAGTCCTCAGGTTCAAGAACGGCAATATGGACCTCGAGGAGGCCGATATTTATTACGATCCGGAAGAGGTCCCGGAAGAGGGGTACTATTACATGCCCGTGCAGTGCCAGCACTGTGCCAATGCGCCTTGCACGAAGGTGTGTCCCGTTCGAGCCACGTGGACGGAACCGGACGGAATAGTCGTGGTGGACTACAACTGGTGCATAGGATGTCGCTATTGCATGGCGGCATGCCCGTACATGGGGCGCTGGTTTAACTTTTCCGAACCGGTCATACCAAAGGACGAAGTAAATCCCAACACGCATTACCTGGGCAACCGTCCGAGAATGCGCAATGTTGTGGAAAAATGTACGTTTTGCATTCAAAGGGTCCGTCAGGGAAAATATCCCGCATGTGTGGAGATTTGCCCGGTGGGAGCCCGGAAATTCGGCAATCTCTTGGATCCGAACAGTGAAATCAGCATGATCATAAAGACGAAACGCGTGTTTCGTCTGAAAGAAGATCTGAATACCCAACCCAAGTTTTACTATTTCTTCGCGACGTGACCATGTGGGGAAAACCTCATGCAAAGATCGGGATTCCTAATTGGCGTGGCTAGGAGGCTTGTTACAGGGCCTCCCGTGTACTACGTCTGGATGGGGCTGTTGCTCGCCGTCGCCGCGGCGGGGGTGGCTTCCTATTCAGTGCAACTCCAGCGCGGCCTCATCGTAACCGGGATGACCAGTTACGTATCATGGGGCTTTTACATAGGAAATTTCACGTTTCTCGTGGGTGTCGCGGCCGCTGCGGTCCTCTTGATCATTCCTGCCTATCTGTATGACTTCGGTCCCATCAAGGACATCGTGATCGTCGGGGAAGCGCTTGCAGTGAGCGCACTGTGCATGTGCCTCATGTTCGTCACCGCAGACCTGGGAAGGCCCGACCGGGTTTGGCACCTGATCCCGGGGCTCGGGATACTCAATCTACCCAGGTCTTTGCTGGGCTGGGACATCGTGGTCTTGAACGGCTATCTTTTCCTGAACCTGTTTATCCCCGGATACATTCTCGTGCACGCGTACAAGAACAAGCCCGTGAACATGAAGTTCATCCTTCCGTTTATTCTTCTATCCATTCCGTGGGCCGTGAGCATCCACACAGTGACTGCGTTCATCTACAACGGGTTGGTTGCGCGACCGTTCTGGAACGCATCCATTCTCGCTCCCAGATTTCTTGCTTCTGCGTTTTGCTCCGGGCCCGCGCTCATTATACTGTTGTTCCAGATCGTCCGGCATTACAGCAAATTTCACGTGAAAAACGAGGCCCTCTTCAAGATCGCGGAAATGATTGCCATTGCGATGGCAATCAACCTGTTTCTCCTCGCCGCCGAGTTTTACAAGGAGGTGTATTCCGATACGCACCACCTGTCCCCTCTGGAATATCTCTACCTGGGGCTGCACGGTAAGGGCAAACTGGTGCCCTGGATATGGACGGCACTCGGATTCAATATTGTCGCATTCATCATATTTATGGTTCCTGCAACGCGGAAAAATTTTGCGACCTTAAACATAGGGTGCGTACTCATCATCATCGGAATATGGATTGAAAAGGGAATGGGTCTGATCATTCCGGGGTTTATCCCGGCGCCCCTTGGAGAAGTCTGGGAATACCTGCCCACGAGATTGGAACTCCTGGTCACCCTGGGTATTTGGGCGATCGGTTTGCTCATCCTGACTACCATCTTGAAAATCATCATTCCCATCGAAATGGGGGAATTTACGGCAGTGGAAGCAAATTCCGGCGGGCTTGAGGGACGTGAGCGCCACTCCGCCGCGACGCACGCCTGAAGGGAAGAACGGTCATGACGGTGAAATCACGAAGTGCCGCGTGTTGGATCGCAAGTGTAACCGTTTGTATTCTCGCACTTATAGTGTGGCTCCCTTTTTGCTGCGCTGCGGATCAGGCTGCTCCCGAGATTGTGAATTCCCTCCTTCTCGATCTCGGCAATCCCAACCCCGCTGTCGTGGCTGCAGCCGCTAAGAAATTGCAACATCAAACGTCGGATTCAAAACGCATTGTTCCTGCACTCGTTCAGGCTTTGCAGAATCCCAACGAAATGGTGAGAATTGCCGTCATAGAATCGCTGGGAGAAATGGGACCGGATGCCGCTCCCGCTCTCGCAGAATCATTGAAGGACAACGATCCTCTGGTGCGGGAGTCAGCTGCGCTTGCGCTGTTCACAATGGCAGGAAACGGATCGCAGATGGTTCCGCTCATGGTGAAATGCCTCGGAGACGCGAGTCGTCAGGTTCGCGAGGCTGCGGTAGCGGCACTGATAAAGACGGGCAAACCTGCAGTTGAGGACCTCGTCGCTGCCCTCCAAGGGAACAATCCTACCGTTCAAGCCGCGGCTTCGGATGCGCTGGCGGGCATTGGCGGAGCGGGAGTTTCCGAGCTGATGGCTGTTCTCAAACAGGGAAATGCTGCTTCTGCACCTCTTGCGCAAAAAACGCTGATTCGGATCGGCGGTCCGGCGGTGGCTCCCCTCATTGACCTGCTGGCTTCCGGAAGCCCCGAAACTTCCCGGTTGGCCGGGGACACGTTGATCGCCATCGGCACGCCCGCTGTGCCGGCGCTCGTGGAAGCCTTGAGGAAAAAACAATAGATCAGCTTTCCGCAATGCGGATTACGCTTTTTTAAGCATTGTGGCGACCATTCGGGTCAACGGTGCATAGTTCCTTCCACGCAGGAGGAGGAAAAACGATGAAGAAGACGCTTTACTTTTTTTTACTCTTTTCTTTCTGCCTCTCATTGCCGGCGATGTGTGCGGATACGAAGGATTGTCCGGATTGCCCGAAAGACGCTCCCAAGAGCGCCCTGGACCCGAAGTGGAAAGAATTCGTAGCTCCTCCCCTGCTTCCAGGGGAACTGCCCGACTGTCACCGGGTGCAGTTCGGCAAGCAAGATTGCATGGAATGCCACAAGAAGGAGACCCCGGGATCATTCGTCCAGTGGATCGGTTCCAGGCACGGGATCAATAGTGTGAAATGCGGTATTTGTCACGGAGACGTGAACAATTACCGTGCCCGTCCCGATAAGGTGGTCTGCATGGGCTGCCATTCTCAGCAGGTTCACAACATGCCGGACCAGGCGCTGGTGACCAATTGCTCCTTTTGTCACAAGAGTCACTGGTTCACCGTTCACAAGATCAAGGACTATGAAAAATTCTCACCCGGACGGGAAAAACGGTTCAATGTACCCGGATTCTAATCCCTCGCACTCCTGTTATTCGACCTTTGGAGGCAAATCATGAGTATGACTCGAAGAGAGCTGATCAAATTGTCCGCGGCGGCTTTTGCTGCAGGCGCTCTGAATATACCTTTTGCAGGCCGTGCCGTTGCATCGGAGGATGCCGTTGAAGTCGACAAGTGGATCAAAGGAACCTGCAGATTCTGTGGAACCGGGTGCGGGGTCTATGTTGGCGTGCGAAACGGACTCGTGGCAGCAATCCGGGGAAATCCCCAGGCCGCTACCAACTTCGGTTTCCTGTGCGTAAAAGGGTTCAAAGGATACATGAGCATGTACCATCCGGACAGGCTCAAGTATCCGTTGATCCGTCAGGACAACGGCACATTCAAAAGGGTCTCCTGGGACACCGCCCTGGACACCGTGGCAGGCAAGTTCAAAGAGCTGCAGCAAAAGCACGGCAAGGACTCAGTAGCCTACTACGGCTCCGGCCAATGCATGACCGAAGAGAGCTATACCTTCAACAAGCTCTGGAAAGGCGGCTTCAAATCGAACATGGTCGAAGGGAATCCCCGCCTGTGCATGGCTTCGGCAGTGGGCGGATACGTGACCACCTTCGGAACGGACGAGCCCGCCGGCTCGTATGGAGATATCGAAAAAGCCACCACGCTTTTCATCGTGGGTTCAAACATGTCCGAGTGCCATCCCATCATCTTTCGCCGGGTCGCACGACAAAAACTCAAAGATCCCGACAAGATAAATATTATCGTGTGCGAACCCAGGCTCACGTCCACCGCACGAATCGCGGACGTGTGGCTTCCTGCAGACCCGGGAACCGACCTCGCGGTCTTCCACTGCATGGCCAGAGAAATCATCAAGAACGGCTGGACGGACAAGTGGTTCGTGGAAAATCTCTGCAGGTTCACGACGGGCCAGCAAGTGGTGGATTTTCAGGCATACGCGGAATTTGTGGAACAGTTTACACCGGATAAGGTCGAGAAACTCACGCGCTGTCCCGCCGCGAACATCAAGGAAGCCGCTCGCCTCTTCGGCACACGCGGTCCGACTATGAGTTTGTGGACCATGGGTCTCAATCAGAGGACTCGAGGCGTGTGGGCAAACAATCTGATCCACAATCTCCACCTGATCACGGGCAACATTTGCAAAGACGGAGCCGATTCGTTTTCCCTCACAGGACAACCCAATGCGTGCGGCGGGGTAAGAGAGACAGGTTCGTTGTGTCACTTACTGCCGGGAACACGTCCGGTCGCGAATGAGGCCGCTCGGACGCAGGTCGAAAAAGCATGGAAACTTCCGGCCGGCACTATCGATCCGAAGCCGGGCTTCCATACGATGGAGATGTTCGCGAAACTCGGAGCGGAAAGCGATCCGAACAAACCCTTGAAAGGCATGTTCGTCACCACCACCAACCCGGCTCAATCGCTTCCGAACGGTCACAAATACTGGAAAGGCATGAAGGACGGATTTCTCGTAGTTGCAGACATCTTCCCCACGCGGACCACACAGTTGGCGGATGTGGTGCTTCCGGCAGCGTTTATCTATGAAAAGGGCGGCGTATACGGGTGCTCGGAGCGGCGGAGCCAACTGACCAGCCAATGTGTCGAGCCTCCGGGAGAAGCCAAGCCCGACCTGTGGATCGCTGCGCAGTTGGCAAAACGCATGGGACTGGAAACGTTGATCCCGTGGAACGGCGACGATAGTTTCGCCATGAACAAACTGGCATGGGACGATTACCGTGAATGCGTGAAAATGACCGAACATACGCTCTACGGGATCTCTTACGACCGATTGTTGAAGTCCGAAGAAGGCATGCAATGGCCCTGCCCTAACGAACAGAGCCCCGGTACCGCCACGCGATACGTCCGTGGGAAAGACCCCCTCATGAACATGCCTGAAATAGTGAAAATCCCTTCTCAGGCCCTGATCTATTTCTACGGGGATCAGCAGCACGAGGGCAAGGCGAACGTGTTTCTCAGACCGTACAAGGGGCCGGAAGAGCCGCCCGACAAAGACTACCCGTTTTTCCTTACCACGGGCCGGGTTATCGAACAATGGCACAGCGGAACGATGACCATGAGGGTTCCGGAAATAGCCCGGGCGCAACCGAACGCGTTCGTGGAGATCAATCCCAAGGACGCGGAGGAGTACAAGATCAATAATGGCGACCTCGTGAAAATCGTCAGCCGCCGCGGGTTCAACATCCTGCCCGCGAGGGTTGTCAAGGGATCGCTGCCTGGCATTCTGTTCGTCCCCTGGTTTGATCAGGACTGGGACAGGATGATAAACCGGGTTACCATCGATGCCTTCGACGACGGCTCCAAGCAGCCGGAATTCAAGATCTGTGCCGTAAAGATCGAACGAGTCGGTGATCCCAAGGATGTCGCGGACATGGCCATCATCTCAAACGTGGACTCGCCGTTCCCTGAAAAGGTATGAAGCACAGTGTGATACGAATACTCAAGGCGGCCGGATCGGCAGAGAATCCTTTGTGTGGTGGATTGTTCGTATCCATTCAGGTACGGCCGGCTGTGATTGCGGGCGCGGCGAAGCAATCTCCGCCTGTACGTATCGAGATTGCTGCCTCGCTTCACTCGCAATGACAGTGGTTAGGAATTTCCCCCGAGTAACCGAATGATGACGATTGTTCCTTGATCGGGGTTGTCACGGAAATGCGCCGGCGGTAAAATCAAATGGTTATTACGGGAAGCGCTCTCTTTATTGAGCCGGGAACCACCGAACAGGTGACGCAAAAACTACGGGAATACCCGGAGATAACTATCCAGACCACTGCGCCGTCCGGGACTGAACTCGTGGTGAACATGGAAGCGGAAAATCACGGTGCCCTGGAAGACCTGTGCAACTCGTTGAAGGAACATATACCCGAAATCATCGATGTGGCCCATATTTACATCCATTTCGAGGAAGAAGTCGAAAAGATGGTGTCAGGCGGAAGTGACGACGGACAGTAAGGTCGGCAAGCGGAGAACAATGGGGTGAACGAAGGAATTTGGGGATGTATTCAAAGGATTCTCTCTCGTGGGGAGAATCCTTTTATCGATAATCATGCAGAAAATCGGCTGCGACCACCCGGTGCGGTCGAAGAAAAGCAATTCATGGCTCTATGCATTCGTTGCAACCGATGTCTCGAAGTGTGTCCGTACGGGGCAATAAAACGATCCGGCTTTTCTCCCACCATGGGCACTCCCTACGTCCTGCCCGAACTCAAAGCATGCTATCTGTGCATGGCTTGCTCGCGCCTCTGCCCCACCGGAGCCCTGGACAGCCATGTCCAGACTCCCGAGAAAGCGGGGATGGGCAAGGCCAGAATAGACAAATCCATGTGCTACAGCCATTTGTTTCTGGACCACGACGTGCTGCCGGAAGGCAGCGGTAACAAAATTGCAGCGCTGTGCAACACGTGCTTTAACGTCTGCCCTCTCCAGGACAAGGCCATTACCCTGCGGGACAATTTGTTTCCGGAAGTCCTGGACGGCTGCGTGGGTTGCGGAATCTGCGTGGAACGATGCCCCACGCGTCCCAGGCGCGCCATAAACATTGTGCCAACCGGAATGGGACGAGTCGACGAAGCGGGTTTCTTTTTCCGTAAGGCCCGGAGACACTATGAGTCGGCTTCGGAGAAGGAAACCTCGGGAAAAGTCTTCAAAGGCGATCTTCTTCTGGAAAAGAAATCCAGGATCCATGGACCCAAAGAGCAACCTGAGTTCGAATTCCCTTACAAGACACCGAAAACCATTGAGGGCTGGGACTGATGTATAGGCGCTACCGGAGAGCGGTACAGATAGCCCTCTTTGCGGCCATGTTCCTGATACCGATTCTGAATCTGTACGAAATCTACCAGGTAACGGGCACTTTCTACGCGATCAACATAGGGGGGCTCGGAGTAGCCGATCCGGTGGTGATCTTTCAGGCGGTATTTGCTGCGGCCCGCTTGACTGTTCCACTGATCTCGGCCGCGCTTTTTCCCGTTTTTCTTGCGCTGATTTTCGGCAGGATCTGGTGCGGTTGGATGTGCCCCTATCACCTGCTGGCCGATTGTGCCGCATGGGTAAGAGCCCGCGTCCTGCGCAAAAACTCCGCTGCCCCGCGTTCCGTGGGTTCTTTTGGCGCAAATGTCTCCCGGTTCGCGTTTCTGGTCATGGGAACCGTAGCGGCAGGGGCAATCGGAATACCGGTCCTCAACTATTTCAGCGCACCGGGAATACTCAGCACGGAGGCCATGATTTTCGTAAAGGAACGATCAGCTTCCGTGGAGTTGGTGTTTATCGCGCTTTTGCTCGGCCTGGAATTGTCTGTGCTACCGCGCTTCTGGTGCCGGATGTTCTGTCCCACGGGAGCGTTCTTGTCACTCTTCCGGGCCCCGTTCACGCTTCGGGTGAAAAATGACGTAAGAAATCCCAAGAGTCAGTGTTGCCAGGAAAATCATTGTTCTCTTGCCTGCCCCATGAAGCTCCATCCCTACCGCGAATGCGGGGATCTGCTCTGCACGAATTGCGGACTGTGCGTGGACGCGTGCCGTTCGGGAAGGCTCAAATATACGGGTTACGGTAGTTTGTGATAGAGGGTGGAATGCACCCGTGCCGGTTCCTTTGGGCGGAATCAACCCTGCGTGCGGATTACGCCCGGGCTTATTAAGCCCGAGCCCTGTCTGTACGGACAGAGCCTCGGTGCCTACAAAAATGTCCAAGGCCCAAATTTATTCAGGTTTTTGCAATTGGCATAGAAAATGCTTTACAAAGTGCCAGGTTGGGGGACGGTTCTACCGGAGACGCGAATCCGAGCACAGAAAAGCCAATACTGATATAATTAATTCCAACTACCAATTGATACAGTAACATCTGGCGCGATCTCGACAATTAGTAGAACAAAGACGAACCGTCCTCCCCCCTCACTTCATCAGTAATCGATTCCTTTCTGCGGTTCTATTCCCTGCCTGTATGCATGTTTGACTTCATTCACCTCCGAAACCGTATCGGCCAATTCTATGATGTCCGGGTGCGCGTCGCGGCCGGTCAGCACGAGGTGCAGGAGCGGCGGCTTGTTTTGAATCAGGTCGGTGACCTGGGGAAGATCCACGAGCTTCAATTTCAGGGCATTATTGATTTCATCGCAGACGAGCATGTCAAATTCTCCGGCCATCATTCTTTCTTTGGCAAGTTTTATTGCGTCCTGGGCATTGGCTCGATGCTCGATATAGGGATACGGATTTCCCTGGATGCCGCAGAAACCTTTCCCGGTCAGGTGATGTTCCACGTTTGGAGCGAGCCTTTTGAGCGCGTCAATTTCCCCTGCGTACATGTCCCCTTTCATGAATTGCACGACACAAACCCGCAGGCCGTGGCCTACGGCACGCAAAACCATTCCCAGCGCAGATGTCGTTTTTCCCTTTCCGTTGCCGGTTACGACGACCACCAGACCCACCCGTTGTTTCGGTTCAAGCATTTGCAGCGGCAGTTGGCTCATGTCTCTTCCTCCGACGACCTTTCTCGCAACAAGTACCACTAATATAAGGCTGCGCGACGGAGCGGGCATTCCCGAAGAAAGCCGAGCCCATGCTGGACACGGGCCATTCGGTGCATTACTCTAAGACTCAAAGCGTGACGAGGAGGGCAGCCATGTGTATGGACGCAGTAGGGCCTCTGGTCCTTCAGGATCCAACAGTTCAAGAACTCATGTCCAATCCCATTCTGGATTTCGTTCACAAACAGGTGGTCCTGACTTTGTATTCGTTGAACGCAAACCACAGGCTTCAAGAATACAAAGAAGTGTTACCGGTGTATTTATCCCAGGAATGGAGCAAATGCGCCGAGATCCTTGACACCATCCAGAAAGCGGGATTGCTGGTGCAAACCGCGGACGGGATCCATCTGACTCATCCCATCGAAACGGACGGGATGAACGCGTGCGGATGTCATTGACCCGCATCACGTGGGGGTTGCGTCACGGAGTGGTCTTGTCTGAGGGAATTCGCAGGACTTGCGGCGCGATCAGTTCCGAAAAGCGGCATTGGACATGTCGGAAGTCCCAGGGGTTCCATCGTCTGTTTGTTCCACTTCCAACCCGTCTGATTCAACGCGACCGTCCCGAATTCGAATGATTCTATCGCAGGCCTGTCCGATTTCATCCTCGTGGGTTACCAGGATCACGGTATATCCCTGTCTTGCTATTGCTCTCAACTGATTTACTACTATTTCGGTATTTTTCTGATCCAACTGGCCGGTGGGTTCGTCTCCGAGGATTAGTGACGGATTGTTCACGAGCGCTCTGGCAATGGCAGCGCGCTGGCGTTCGCCTCCCGAAAGGCGGTTGGACCAATGGTCCACCCGATGGGACAAGCCCACCCGGTCAAGCGCGTCCAGGATTTTTTTTCGCCTGACTCGTCGGTCCGATTCCGCGTAGATCAACGGCAGTTCCAGGTTTTCAAATACTGTGGAATTCGCGAGCAGGTCGCAGCTCTGAAAAACAAACCCCAACTCCTTGTTTCTGAAATGCGCCTGTTCCTCCCGGGAAAAATCCAGGATGTTGTTCCCCTTGAACAGATACGCGCCGGCCGTAGGGGGATGCAGCAGACCCAGCACATACAAGAGGGTAGACTTGCCCGAGCCTGATGGACCCATGATCGCGACCATTTCTCCGCGATATATTTTCAGGTCCGCACCTCTCAGAGCATGAATGATATTTCCACCGTCGTTATAATCTTTCGAGAGGTCCCGGGTCTCAATGATCAGATCGTTTACCGCCATCTATCACCTACTCTTCGTCAAACTGAACTCTCCGGCGGCTTTCAGTATAAACTACGGAAAGCCGTACGCCTATACCTAATAGTTTCTTCGGTGTATCCGTTCAGTTACGGGTGGGAAAAGATCGTCATTGCGAGCGCAGCGAAGCAGTCTTGCCCTTGAGTATCGAGATTGCTTCGTCGCTTCACTCCTCGCACTGACAGAGGATAGGCACTTCCCCCGAGTAACAAAGGATTACTCTTCGGTAATTTCTCCCCTCTTGCGACGGGTGTGATATATTACCTCAATGTTTCGCATCTCCAAACATGCCGAAGGCGGGCAAGGCTCTTTCGTGAAGCTGGTTCATCTCGACTCGGACGACTTTGCGGTCATAGTGCGTTCCCCATCGGATGGACGCTTGCATCACAAATATATTGGCCCAGACTTGTCGGAGGCGGAAGAAATATTCGCTGCCGAGAGCGGCAAAGTGTGCGCCCCGCACGAAGAGGACTAACGCGACCTCAGACTGCGGCTGTCATACCAAGCATTCAAGGTAATCCTTCAGTTACTCGGGGGAAGCGCGTATACTCTGTCATTGCGAGGAGTGAAGCGACGAAGCAATCTCGATACTCAAGGGCGAGACTGCTTCGCTACGCTCGCAATGACGATCTTTTCCCACCCGTAACTGAATGGATACCATTCAAGAGAAGTTTACCTTCCCGTCCTGATTGGATACCGGCACAAGGCCAGTCTACCATCCATTGCTTTTCCCCTGCATTTCCGGAGATGATTTCCGCTTGCATCGTTTTCGGCTCGGAGTTACTGTTGAAGGATTCAGCAGCGAGCGCGGGCGGTACGAATCCGTTGCGGGCCGGCTCATGCACCCGATGCGGTATTCGTCTGCCCTGAAACCATTCCGGGGACTACGTGTATCCGTCGAATTGAGAAACTCCGGCCAGCAGACCGGGACGTGAGGAGGGCCTTGTATGGCCAAAATGCGACTTCAGAACGAATGGAAAATGTGGGCGGCTTTTGCGGTTTTGCTTCTTCTGGTTGTGGGTTACCTGTATTTGGCGAGCCGGCCGCCTATGGAAGATGGTGAATACCTGTGGCGGGTAACACGAATCATCGATGAAAAGGACCTCGACCTGAAGGGCTCCGGGACGGTAATACAACTGAGGCTCATCGGAATACGGGTTGCGCCTGCTGAAGAACAGGCAGCCCGGGAATACCTTACGAAAAATCTCGAGAACCAGTGGATTCGCATAAAGATTCTGCGGGAGGATCCAAAGGGAGTCAAAGAAGGATTCGTGTTTTTCTCCAAAGAGGATGTCATCGCACGGATGATTCGTCAGGGGATTGCAGAAGTCGATCGGGAGGAACGGGCATATGATATCAGGCCATATATAGAGCTGGAGCAGGAAGCGAAGAGGGAACACAAAGGCATGTGGCGCCAAACGGATTCAGGAGCGAAGTAGCATGAAAATTATGATCATCGGATCGGGTGGCCGCGAACACACCCTTGCGTGGAAAATCGCGCAGTCCGAGCTGGTAAGAGAGGTGCTGGTCGTCCCGGGTAACGTGGGAATAGCAAGAGAGCCGAAATGCAGGACTTTCAATCTATCTCCCGAAGATGTCGACGGATTGCGGAACCTGGCCTTGTCGGAAAAAGTCGACCTCACGGTCGTCGGACCGGAAGCTCCTCTGGTTGCGGGCCTGGCAGACGTCTTCCGGGCCTCGGGCTTGAACGTATTCGGTCCTTCGGCAAAAGCCGCACAATTGGAAGGCAGCAAAGTTTTTACGAAACGGCTCATGGCGAAGCACGGCATTCCTTCCGCAGATTTTGAAGTGTTCTCGGATTTTGATCAGGCCGCTTCCTACCTGAAAGGTCGTTCGGGCGCAGTCGTGGTGAAAGCAGACGGCCTCGCTGCAGGCAAAGGCGTTTTTGTATGCAATGACAGCACCGAAGCACTCGCAGCCCTCCATACCATCATGAACGAGAAGGCCTTCGGCCTGGCTGGAAACACGGTCGTGGTGGAGGAATGCCTCCGGGGCGAAGAGGCTTCTTTCATAGCATTCACCGACGGCAGCCACGTGCTGCCCCTGGCCAGTTCGCAGGATCACAAGCCGATATTCGACAACGATCAAGGTCCTAACACGGGCGGCATGGGAGCGTACTCTCCCGCACCCGTCGTAACCCCCGAGATACACCAACGAATCATGAACCAGATCATGGTGCCGACGGTTCGAGCTATGGAGCAGGAAGGAATTCCCTATCTCGGCTTTTTGTATGCGGGCGTCATGATTGAAAACGGCGAAGCGAAAGTGCTCGAATTCAATGCCCGTATGGGCGACCCGGAAGCTCAACCGCTGCTTTTTCGCATGAAATCCGACCCTGTGCCCCTGATGTTGGCTGCGCTGGACGGTAAATTGGGCGCGAAAAACATCGAATGGGAACCGGAAGACTCTATTTGCGTGGTCATGGCATCAGGCGGATACCCGGGACCGTACGACAAAGGAAAACCCATCAGCGGGATTGAACATGCGGACGACATGTCCGGAGTAAAGGTGTTTCATGCAGGTACGAGCACGAATGACGGCCGGTTCATCACCGCGGGAGGCCGTGTTCTGGGGGTCACCGCGAAAGCGCGAGGGATCGGAAATGCAATTTCCAAGGCGTACGAAGCCGTGTCCAAAATTACGTGGGAAAATGTCCATTACCGCACTGACATCGGCAAGAAAGCCCTGAACCGCTAATTCCTCCACCCGAAAAGCGCACGTCCGAGCCCTGTGCAAGAGCTCGGACGTACGCGTGATAACATAAAGATGCTCGCCTGTTAATCTGATTATATCTCAAAAAGCCTTTCCGTCAATACGAGTCCCACCTGAGCCCGGAATTGAGTCGCGAGCGGTTCTCTGCCGGTGCCCGGTGCAGGCAAAAAAAAAGCCCGTTTATGTAAACGGGCCAAAGGAAGGATTAGGTTTGGTTTGTCGCTGGCGATGAAACAATCATGTTCAAGAATAGTTGTCAAGTTTTTTTAAATGAAAAAATAATAAATATGAACCTATCAATAGAGCTTTATTATTTAACAAGTTAATATTGGAAGATATTTTAGTCAAAATCATCCTTCGGCAAAGCCTTCCCCCAAAAACACAGCCCGGCCACGAATGCCTGATGAAGGGGGGCGAAGATGCAGCCGGAAGAGTCGCGTCAACCCAACGGGATCCGCCTTTTACCAGAGACCGTATAGGTCTCTGATTTCATAAATGGTTTCCTTGTGTGCTTTGAAGGGATTCGCGAAGGGAGGGGGAAGCGCCAATCGATGAGTGTGTGAAAAAGGGGTATCCTGGAGCTTCATATTACATGCGAGCACCAGCAGGTGCTCCAGGTTGACCGCGTCGAGAGTATTGTACGCAAGCAGCGTCTCCAGCGCCTTTTCATTCCGATTGATCTTGAAGTCCTTCCACAGCAGGACCGCGTAATATCCGTCTACTCCGTCGAGATCTTCTCGGTCCAGTCCGAGTTTTTTTTCACAACCTTTGAGCCCGCCGGTGCATCCGACGCTCTTGAGCACGTATCTCAAATCGATGTGCGCGTGGGGCATCTTTATCCCGAAGAAACTCTCGATAACGGGTACATCGAAGCATTTGCCGTTGTACGTGACCACCACTGTGTACTTGGCAATATCCCTGGGAAATTGATGGAGGTTGCGGCCCTTCACGTAATGGAACAGGCGATTTCCGTCATACAAGGCTATGGTGGTTATAGAGCTCTCCGCACCGGGCCGGCCGTTCGTTTCGATATCCAGATAGGCCACCGATTCTCGGAAATCCGGGAACAGCCTCCATTGATCTGCTGAATGGAGACGTTGGCCGAAGAAAACGGGATTTCTGCCGTCCAGGTTTTCCATGGATTCCTGTACGCGCATCTTCAGAGTAAAATGACTGGTCTTGGACAGACTGATGTTGTCGGCTGACAACACATCTTCCCAACAGAGTATCCCTCGGGACCAGAGTTTTCTCTCCGATTTGGCTCCAACACCCGGTATATGACAGAACGTGTTCTTGAGCATTCTATTCCGTTTGCCTTGTGAATGTGACGTGCAACACAATTAGCATATGGCGGACAGCGTGCCAACCGGATCGAGATTGACGCAAAGAAATACGTGGGGCCATCCTTCAGTCTCGCGGGGAAAGCATCGTTCCCCTGTCAGTGGGAGGAGTGAAACAACGAAGCAATCTCGATACTTGGGGGCACAGATTTCGTCGCGTCCCCCGCAAAGTCAGACTTTCTTCACTCCAGTAACCGGATGATTACAACCCGGGAAGGATTTCTCTTGTTCGGCAGATTTTCTGCAGCTCTTATTTCATGCATTCCTCGAGTTTGTCGTACAGGGCGGGTGTCGCATGCCCGGTCGCGGTGAGCAATGGAGCCGCGGGGTATCGACCGATAAGTTCTTCCAAGGTCTTACCAGTTGCAAGCTTGCCATGGTTCCACCTGCGCAACCTCGGCCCAAATCGTTGGAGCAGGTATGAAACGACAGTTTTCAGTACGGCGGGATCGGCGGGAGACTTCGCTTCGATTTCGATCTCGTCGTGAAAGAGGTCTTGATCGCGAAGATGATATGTGACTGCATCCAGAGCCATCTCCGCCAGCAATTCTCCGCAAGTGGAACACACGTCCCGTATGCGCCTATTCGTGTGTCGATCTTGAATGATCTGGAATCCCATTGCTATGAATGCGTCCTGGCCGGAAAGACCCACCGGAATAGTGTGCACGGAGAAATCCGTGACGAGTTTCGACAGACGCTCCAAAATGTTATCAACAGCGGTTTGAGACCACGGCAGCTCCACTTCCGGCCTGCGGATGCCGGCCGATTGGACAGGCTCTCCCGGCCCTTTCAGAGCGACCCACAATCGGCCGCCCACTACCCGCAGTCTTAGCGCCCATCGTTTTTTCCCGAGTGATCCGTCTGCAGTATCAAAATAGATATCGTGTATTAGGCGGTCGGGTTTCGGGACCAGCTCATATCGTTCTATGAATCTCATATTCGCTATATTACGTATTATTGTCGCGGGATCATGCGAACAAATCACAAGTGTGGTTTCGATTTCGACGGAGTCGTGTCCGGAAAAATTCATCGTTTTCAGTTGTCCCGGGCTTCTGAGAGTGAAACGCTACTCGCGCGGCCTTTACAGGATCCAAAAAAAGACGTTATAATACTTTAACTGACGACGCCAGGAATTCCGGCCGCACAATGTGCAACGACACCATTTTGGCGGGCTTCTCTGTTAGAGTGGACGAGCGGAACTCAAGCAACTGTGTTGTACACGTGTCGGGGGACTATTTCGCAGCATATACGACAGAAACAATTAGGCATGTTTTGCAGTGGATCGTTTGTTGACGATCCGTTTTCGTAATTGGAGGGCATATTATTGATGACCCCACGCACACGAATCCTTGTGCATACTGATCGCCAGAGGGGAGCGAGCCTCGTGGAACCGATTTCATCGGTCGGAAAGGTGCGTGCCGCTTGAACACTCAAGGGGTGGTCGGATTATGGCCTTTGGCGGTGTATGCGGCGTTTGTTCTTGCGCTGGTCACCGCAATGATAGGGATTTCGTTCGTCCTCGGCGAGCGCCACAAGGAGCGGACGACGGGGGAGCCATATGAATCGGGCACCATCCTGGCCGGTTCAACGCGTGTCCATATAGATATACGATTCTACCTTGTTGCGGTATTCTTCGTCATTTTCGACCTGGAGGCGGTCTTTATCTTCGCGTGGGCCGTTGCGGTCCGTGAACTGGGTTGGATAGGGTATATCGAAGTGCTCTTGTTTATCACATTTCTGGTGGCCGCACTGGTGTACCTGTGGCGGGTCGGTGCTCTTGAGACTTCCACTTCCAGGGAAAGGCTGTTGAAGCTTCGTGTCCGGGATCGTGAAGGGGAATGATATGTTCTGGTCTTTACAGTCAACCGAAGACGACCCGGTGGAAACAGCGGAACAAGCCGGTCGTCATGGTGTGTTCATGACAAAGTTGCAGGAGCTTCTGGCATGGGGGCGGAAGTATTCGCTGTGGCCTTTGAATTTCGGACTTTCCTGCTGTTACGTGGAAATGGCTGCGGCCTTTACCAGCAAGTACGACATAGCCAGATACGGGGCTGAAGTGCTCAGATCCACCCCCAGGGAAGCGGATCTCATGGTGGTCGCAGGCACCGTGTTCAGGAAAATGGCGCCGACGGTAATAAG
>DATHCX010000114.1:0-16940 GCA_035319325.1 Desulfomonilaceae bacterium | reverse complement strand
TGCTCTCGCCTCATCGCCGCAATCATAGGAACGTCAATCGACAAGATGACCGACTGTGGGATCGCTACAGGAGACGATATATAGTCGAGCGCACCTTTAGCTGGATCACCACCTACCGACGGATTGTTGTCAGATATGAGATTCATCTCAGTATGTTCGTGGCCTTCTTCCAACTCGCTTGTGTCATGGTAACGTTGAAGAAATGTTTATGAGGTTTTGCAACCACTTCTAGATAGATTCAGGATTACTTGCTTCGCACTATGGAGCATACGCCGCATGTGGCGTCCGGGTCAACTTCGACTGCATGATGAAAACCCATTCAGGTTCTTTAACGACAGACTTTGCTCGAGCAAACTTGCCGCAATGATAAGTGTCAGATTTCAGTAAACGTGAATCTCAGGACAAGCCATGCTTCATTCCAACAATGCAGTCGAAACTTTCAATACTCAATGCTGTATAGCAGGCGGAGGACCCGCCGGAATGATGCTCGGGTTTCTTCTCGCTCGTGCGGGTGTTGAAGTCCTCGTGCTGGAAAAGCACGCAGATTTCTTACGAGATTTCCGCGGTGACACTGTACACCCCTCAACACTCGAAATTATCTACGAGCTCGGTTTACTCGATAATTTCTTGAAATTACCTCACCAAGAAGTCCAGCAACTTCATGCACACATTGGAAATGCCGAATTTCAGGTTGTTGATTTCAGTCATCTTTCGACTCGCTGCACATTCATTGCATTTATGCCGCAATGGGACTTCTTGAGTTTCATTGCAACAAATGCCAAACAATATCCCTCGTTTCATCTCAGGTTGAATACGGAAGCCAAAGAACTAATAATTGATCATGACCGTGTTATTGGCTTAAAGGCACATACTCCCGGTGGTACACTAGAGGTGCATTGTGACCTCGTAGTTGGAGCGGATGGCAGACACTCCACCGTAAGGGAGCAAGCAGAATTGGATGTTCTTGAACTCGGTGCTCCTATGGATGTCCTCTGGATGAGGATCTCTAAACTTCCAAATGATCCTGGAGAAGTTTTTCTTCGGATGGACTATGGCAAAGTCCTCGTGATGATCGATCGTGGCGATTACTATCAATGCGGCTTTGTGATACCCAAAGGAGGATTTGAAAAGATCCGGCAGCAGGGTTTGAATGCTCTTCATGACAATATTGCGACCGCAGCACCCTTCATTCGTGACCGGATGACTGAAATTCATGATTGGTCCGATGTCCACGTATTGACGGTCATGGTCGACCGGTTACATCAATGGTTTCGCCCTGGTCTTCTTTGTATAGGTGATGCCGCTCATGCCATGTCTCCAATTGGCGGAGTCGGAGTAAATTTGGCTATTCAAGATGCGGTGGCTGCAGGAAATATTTTAGCAGATCCATTGCGAGGCTCTAATTTATCCACTGAGCACCTTGAAAAAATCCAACGCCGCAGAGAACTGCCGACACGCATCGTGCAAAGAATTCAAATTTTCATTCAGAATCGGGTAATTGACCATGTCCTCAAGAGCAATCAACGGATGTCGCCGCCTTTGTTGATTAAATTATTGGGAACGTGGCCAATGTTACGTCGAATACCGGGGTATCTTATCGGAAATGGGATTCGCCCTGAACACGCACACGTGCGCGAATCCGGAGCATTCAAACGTTAAGATAGATGAAACAAAAAAGGACGGAGGATCCCTGGAAACGTGGGTTCGGAGAGACACATGCGATGGTGAGCAGATTAACCAGGGATCACGGCCACGGTCCTGCCGTACTCCTGCCTCTTGAAGGACCGTTCGGAGTCCTTCCCGGTGCCACAAGGACAGCGGAGTGAACGGATTCTGAGGCAAACGCCCCAGAATTCGCAATACCACAGCATCATTGCGATGAGAGACATGATGAGGCAGGGGGACGGAAATCTTCAGACGTTGCACAGCTACTTTTCAACAAGGAACTAAACAAACGTTTGACACACCCCCGCGTGCATGCTAACGTGGTACGCTGCTCATAGCGCTCATAGACGCGCCATCTCGGCTCTTTTTCTGAGAGTTAACAAAGCGGTGCGGGCCCGGTTTTTTCCTTGCGAGCCGCGTCAAGAAGCTTCGCGGGATTGCAGCTCGAGCCTGAAACCTGTTTCGTGGCATCGTGCGGCGAAAGCACTATTCCCCTATTTTTGAATGAAGCAGGAAAGGAATGTGCCTGGCGGCCTCGTCGGCCGGACGAATGCTTGCCACGGTCGCTGTGCAATCTGTATTTCGGAGGTGCCTCAATGCCTTCTGTCGTAATGCGACACAGCGCTGACGAAGGGATGCCCGCGGACGAACCGAAAAAGCGACTCATCGAAGCAGGCCTCGAATTGTTCGGTAAGTTCAGCTTTGACGGGGCGAGCACACGCATGCTGGTAGACCGGGCTCAGGTAAACCTCGCTTCCATAAAGTACTATTTCGGAAGCAAGGAGGGGCTCTACCTGGCTGTCGCGGGCCACATCGCCGAAGAAATAGGGGCACTGCTTCAACCTCGACTTGCCAAAGTAAAAAAGGCCTTGAAAAAAAAGGAGCTCTCTGGGCAACAGAGCTTCCGGCTCCTGTGCGAGTTAATGGAATTCCTTGTTACGCATTTTCTCGGCCGTCCCCGGACCGCCAAATGGCTCAATATTATCGTCCGTGAGCAACTGTGTCCCACTGACGCTTTTGGAATTCTGTTTGAAGGCTTCATGAGACCTTTAGAGGAGTCTCTCTTTGGTTTGGCAACACATATCATGGGTTCGGGGCGAGATGATCAGGAAGTCAAACTTAGAGTTTTTGCCATCATGGGGCAAATTCAGATATTCAATATCTCGCCCAGCGCGATCAAGCGCACACTGGAGTGGGAAGATTTTGGGCCTGAGAATCTGGATGCGATACGCCGCGTCATCGTAGACAATCTCAAAAGGATTTTTTCGGTCTCTTCAGATTGTTCGGACGGTTCCCCCGTTATGAGAGTGCCCCCGGAGAAACGTTGAGGTTTTGCGTCTTCAATCCACACAATGGCTATGTGCGAGGTCTCTGATGCAAGTCCGTGAACCTGCTCATACAGTATTTCAATGGAGTGCGGTCTTGATCGGTCTGTTAACCGGCCTTTGTCTGGCCGGATGCGACCGTCGGCAGCAATCCTCTGCCCCTGCCGTCGCAGAGGTGGCGGCTCTGACGGTCCAGCCTCAACGCCTCGTGCTGACCACTGAATTGCCGGGCCGCACCTCAGCCTACCTCATCGCGGAAATCAGGCCCCAGGTAAACGGCATTGTCCAAAGGCGCCTATTTACGGAAGGTTCCGATGTCAAGGCCGGCCAGGTGCTTTATCAAATAGATCCCGCTCCTTTTCAGGCGGCGCTTGATAGCGCGAAGGCTGCCCTCCTGAAGTCAGAGGCCAATTTGTTTGCCACCCGGTTGCGGTGCGAACGATACAAGGCATTACTCGCTGAAAAAGCAGTCAGCCAGCAGGATTATGACGACAGGGAGGCCGCGCAGAAGCAAGCCGAAGCCGATATCGAGTATTGCAAGGCAGCCATCGAAACAGCCCGTATCAATCTGGACTACACGCGCGTGACCGCTCCCATCTCGGGACGAATCGGCAAGTCCAACGTGACGGATGGCGCTCTCGTAACAGCGTATCAGAGTCTGTCCCTTGCAACCATACAACAATTGGACCCCATGTACGTGGATGTGCCTCAATCAACCTCTGAACTGCTGCGATTGAAGCGTCGACTGGAGGACACCCACCTTCATCAAAAAGGGAAGAACCAGAATACCATCAAGGCCATCCTGGAAGACGGCACAGAATATCCATTGAAAGGGAGCCTTCAGTTTCGTGACATCACGGTAGATCCCACTACCGGTTCAGTGGTCTTGCGGGCTGTGTTTCCAAATCCGGACGGGGTTCTCCTGCCGGGCATGTTCGTTCGTGCCGTGGTGCGAGAAGGCACAAACGAGCACGCCATCCTCATTCCCCAGCAGGCAGTTTCGCGTGATCCCAAGGGTAACCCCATAGCATTGATCATAGACGACGAAGAAAAGATTCAACAGCGGAGGCTCTCTCTCGATCGCGCCATTGGCGACAGATGGCTGGTATCGTCCGGTCTTGCAGCCGGTGACCGCGTTGTCGTCGAGGGTATCCAAAAAGTTCGACCTGGAGCCTGTGTGAACGTTATCCAGTTTGATGCCACTCGGAAGGCTGATGCGGAACCTGGCAATACGGGTCGACCGGCCGGTAAAGCGAATTAACGGAGCATCGAGATGTTATCGCGATTTTTTCTTGATCGTCCGGTCTTTGCCTGGGTCATCGCCATTATCATGATGGTGGCGGGGGGATTGGCAATCTATAACTTGCCCATATCACAGTATCCGCCAATCGCCCCACCCTCCATCGCAATTGATTCCCTCTATCCGGGGGCGTCTGCCGAGACGGTTGAGAACAGCGTGACCCAGATCATCGAACAGCAGATGACCGGCTTGAACAACATGCTGTATTTTTCCGCGACGAGTAATTCTGCAGGCGCCTCCCGCATCCAGATGACCTTTGCGCCGGGAACCGATCCAGATCTTGCCTGGGCTCAAGTGCAGAACAAGCTTCAGCTGGCCACGGCCAGCCTGCCCGCCGTGGTGCAACGCCAGGGCGTCGCTGTAAGCAAATCCACCAGGAACTGGTTGATTATCGTCGGCCTGATATCTGAAGACGAAAGTATGGATGGGCATGATCTAAGAGATTATGCCCATTCGGTTCTCTTCAAGGTATTGGGTCGCGTGCCCGGAGTCGGCGAGGTTATGGTCTTCGGATCCCAGTATGCCATGCGGGTCTGGCTTGACCCCGACAAGCTGAACGATTATCAGTTGACCGTGGACGATGTCACCACGGCTCTGAGAGCCTACAACGTGGAGGTCTCCGCAGGCCAATTCGGTGGGGCCCCGGCACTCGAAGGTCAGCGCTTGAATGTCTCGGTTGTCGTCCAAAATCTCCTTAAGACACCGGAAGAGTTTGCCAACATCCCTATCCGGATGAATCCGGACGGCTCCATCGTGCGGATCAAGGACGTGGGACGGACAGAATTGGGGGCCGAATTTTACGATGTCGTGAATTTTTACAACCGCAAACCTGCCGCAGGCTTGGCCATCCGACAGGTGCCCGGTGCAAATGCGCTGGATACAGCCAATGCCATAAAAGCGAAGCTCAAAGACATGAGCCGGTACTTCCCGCCTGGCATGAAGGTCGTTTACCCTTACGACACCACCCCCTTTGTCAAAGCGGCTATCGCAGAGGTGGTCAAGACTCTTCTCGAAGCCATCCTGCTGGTCTTTCTGGTCATGTACCTTTTCCTGGGAAATATCCGGGCCACCCTGATTCCCACGATCGCTGTGCCGGTGGTGCTTCTGGGGACATTCGCTGTCCTGGGGCTTCTAGGGTTCTCCATCAACATGCTCACCATGTTTGCCATGGTGCTGGCCATTGGTCTCCTTGTGGACGACGCCATCGTGGTGGTGGAGAACGTGGAACGGATTATGCGAGACGAAGGCCTCTCGCCCAGACAAGCCACAGCCAAGTCCATGGACGAAATTACCAGTGCTCTGATCGGGATCGGTTTGGTACTGTCAGCAGTATTCGGCCCCATGGCTTTTTTTAGCGGTTCAACCGGCGTCATCTACCGCCAGTTCTCCGTGACCATCATCGCTTCCATGCTCCTGTCCGTGGTTGTAGCCTTGATCCTGACGCCGGTTTTGTGTGCGTCGCTTCTCAAACCCGTGCCAAAGGGACATGAGCCGTCGGAAAATGCGGTTTTTTTCCTGCGTCCGTTTTTCAACTGGTTTAATCGCTCATTTTTTCGCGGCAGAAACCTGTACTTGAGAGTGGTTGAACACACTGTTTCGACGAAATTGCGGTATGTGCTCATTTTCCTCCTGATCACGGCTGCCATGGGATTCTTGTTTCAGCGGATGCCAACTGCTTATCTCCCTGATGAAGATCAGGGGGTCCTGTATGTCCAGACGGCGCTTCCCGCGAATTCGACCCTGGAGCAAACCCAGAAGGTTCTGGGTCAAATCATGGACCATTTTTTGGTTGCAGAAAAAGATGCCGTGGAATCGATAATGGTGATTCCCGGGCGGAGCTTTACCATACAGGGACAAAACGTGGGCCTGGCATTTATCAAGCTCAAGGACTGGCACCTTCGAGATAGGCCTGATCTGAGGGCTGACGCCGTGGTCGGCAGAGCAATGAAGACTTTTTCGCACATTCGCAACGCCATGGCATTCGTTTTTCCGCCGCCGGCGGTCATCGAGATGGGACAATCCAAGGGTTTCGACTTTCAGCTGCAGGACCGGGGCGGCCTGGGTCACGCTGCCCTTGTGGACGCTCGCAACCAAATCCTGAGGATGGCCGCGCAAGACCCACGATTGATCAGGGTTCGGCCTAACGGGCTTGAAGACGTGCCCGAATACCGGGTGGATGTGGACTGGCAAAAGGCCGGCGCACTGGGAATCCCCATTACTGCCATCCACAACACCATATCCACGGCTTTTGGCAGCGACTATGTCAACAATTTTATTCAGGGGGGCCGAGTAAAGCGAGTGTACGTCCAGGCGGACGCTCCCTTCCGTATGTTGCCCAAGGATTTGGAAAAACTATACGCGCGTAATAGCGCAGGCAAGATGGTTCCATTTTCTTCTTTTGCATCAGGACACTGGTCGTATGGTGCTCCCCAGTTGGAACGTTACAACGCCTTTCCGTCCATAAACCTCTGGGGTGAACCCGCACCCGGGAGAAGTTCCGGTGAGGCTATGCAGGCGATGGAAGAGTTCGTCAGGAAATTGCCCCGGGAGATTGGCTTTGATTGGACGGGCATCTCGTACCAGGAGAGGTTGGCGGGTTCTCAGGCGCTTCCCCTGTATGCATTTTCGGTGTTGGTGATCTTTCTTGTTCTGGCAGCTCTATACGAGAGTTGGGCCGTGCCCATTTCGATCATGCTCGCGTTCCCTCTCGGCACCATTGGCGGCGTGCTTGCCACTTCATTCCGGGGGCTACCCAATGATGTGTATTTCCAGATCGGGCTTCTCACAACCTTAGGATTGACTGCCAAGAACGCTATACTCATCGTCGTGTTCGCGAAGGCCAAACTGGAAGAGGGGATGGGATTGCTCGAAGCCACTCTGGAAGGGGCTAGATTACGATTTCGCCCGATCGTCATGACCTCTCTTGCTTTCGGCTTTGGAGTTCTCCCCCTGGCTCTGGCCACCGGAGCGGGCGCTGGAGCGCAAAAGGCCATTGGTACCTGCGTCCTGGGCGGCATGATCAGCGCCACGTCCCTGGCGATCTTCTTTATTCCGCTCTTTTATGTCGTAATTTACCGGATATCTGCAAGAAGAAGACAAAGAAGCAGGTGATGTGGGGCTGCCCGGCTGACATTCTGCCGACATGTGTGCAGCCTGTGGGCGACCAACAGGGCTTGATAAGCAGCGACTCTGACAACTTCCCATCATTGCATGTGAATCGTCGAACAATTTTCGGAGTGCACCATGACTGAACAGGACCGCTTTCTTGTAAATAAGCCGTTGGCCGTTGACGCGGAAGATTCTGGCGATAGAGCACAGAAGAGGGACGGCCCTGCGCAATCTGAATTGCAGGAAAGAATACTGGAATTCGAACGATTCAATCGCCTGGTCATGGCCAGGGAACAGCGGATTCTCGACCTGAAGAGAGAGGCTAACGAACTGGCCCGGGCTGCCGGCAAACCCGTGCCGTACCGCTCCCTGGACCGGATGGAAAAAGATGAAGCAGTGGACGATCTGGCCCCATCCGGAGCGGATCATGGTGAAGGGAATCTCTCCGGGCCTGAAGAATTACAGGTTTCGGACTTGTTTCATGTCGAGGACTTGCAGCGTCTTCTCGGCAACTTCTGCAACGCAGTAGGGGTTGCCTCAGCCATATCAGATCTCAAAGGCAACCTGCTGGCATTCGCAAATTTTCGTCGAGCTTGCACCCAATTCCATCGTGTTGGAGACATTTCCTCGCAACGCTGTGCCGAAAGCGACGCAATTCTGGGTTCCAGACTCGAGGAGGGTCAGGATTTCACTATTTATCAATGCAAAAATGGCCTGACGGATGCTGCTTCACCGCTGATCATAGATGGGAAACATCTGGCCAATATTCTTATCGGCCAGTTCCACTTGCAGGAACCTGATCTGGACTTCTTCCGTCGTCAGGCTCGAGACCTCGGTTACGATGAAGAGGATTACTTGGCATCCATCAAGGAAGTGCCAATCATGTCCGCGGAGAAGCTGCCCAGCATTCTGGGCTTCTTGTCAGGCTTCGCCAAGATCCTGGGCTCCCTCTCGTTAGACCGAATTCGCGCTTCACAGGCCGCAGAGGACATAAAAAGGAGAGCCGAAGAACTGCGCCGCAGCCAGGCCGCGGCTTTGAGCCTGGCCGAGGATGCAGAAATGGCCCGCAGCGAGATAGCTCGATACAGGGATCATTTGGAGCAGTTGGTCAAAGATCGTACGGAAGAGCTGCGAGTCTCGGAAGAACGCACCCGACTTCTCCTTGAATCGGTAGCCGAGGGGATCATCGGTGTGAGCGTAGACGGCAAGATGACGTTTATCAATCCTGCGGCTTGCAGGATGCTCGGATATACGCTGGATGAATTCGAAGGCAAGGAGATCCACAGCCTCATTCACTATGCCCATGAGGATGGTTCTCCATATCCGATAGAAGATTGTCCTATGCACAAGTCCATTTCAGGTGGAATCGCCAGCCATGTCGATAGTGAAGTGCTATGGCGAAAAGATGGCACGTGTTTTCCCGTAGCGTATTCCAGCAACCCTGTCCATAAGGACGGCTCTCTCGTAGGGTCTGTGCTCACTTTCAGCGATATCACCGACCGCCGTCGGGCCGAACAGGCCCTTGCTGAAAGTGAACGCAGGACACGCACAATTTTGGAAACCGCGATCGAGGGCATTTGGATGGTGGATGACAATGCCGTAACCATGCTTATCAACCCGGCTCTCTGCGGGATCCTGGGCAGACCGCAGGAAGAAATACTCGGGCACAAAATTTTTGATTTCGTGGACGAAGAAAACCTCCAGGTTTTTCAAAACCAGCTGGAACTAAGAAAGAAAGGAATATCAGGAGCCTATGAAATTTGCCTGCAAAGGCCGGACGGAGTGAACGTGCCCTGCTTATTCAATGCAACCCCCGTTCTTGACGAGAAAGGAATTCAAAAAAGCTCTTTCGCACTCGTTACCGATATAACGGCTCGGAAACTCGCGGAAGAGCAGGTGCGCCGCGCAAAGGAAATTGCTGAGGAAGCCACCAAAGCGAAATCTGACTTTCTGGCCAACATGAGCCACGAGATCAGGACTCCCATGAATGCGGTGATAGGAATGGCACACCTGGCGCTGCAGACTGAGCTGACCCCCAAGCAGGCGGACTATCTGACGAAAATACAGCGCTCGGCACACTCTCTCTTGGGAATCATAAATGACATCCTGGATTTTTCCAAAATCGAAGCAGGCAAATTGGAGATGGAGGCGGTGGATTTCAGTTTGGACGAAGTCCTTGACAACGTGTCCACCGTGGTGGGAGTAAAAGTTTATGAAAAAGAGCTGGAATTTTTGATGGATACCTCGCAGGACGTGCCCCTTGCTCTGGTAGGTGACCCGCTCAGGCTGGGTCAAGTTCTGACAAATTTATGCAATAACGCTGTGAAATTCACGGAACAAGGCGAGATCGTTATTTCTACCAAGCTGTTGGAAAAACAAGACGAATGGGTCATGCTTCAGTTTTCTGTTAGAGACACCGGCGTCGGCTTGACGCAAGAGCAGAAAGGGAAGCTGTTCCAGGCCTTTAGCCAGGCAGATATGTCCACAACGAGAAAATATGGAGGTACGGGCCTGGGGCTTACTATCTCCAAGCGGTTGGTCAACATGATGGGAGGAGAGATCTGGGTCGAAAGCGAAGCTGGAAAAGGAAGCGACTTCATATTCACGGCAAAATTCGGATTGGCCCGGAAATTCTCAAGGAGGCATCTGGAACCATCAGTCGATCTGCGGGGAATGAGGGTGTTGGTCATAGACGACAATGCATCTTCCAGAGAAATTCTACAATCTTTGCTGGAAACAATGAGTTTTCAGGTAACCGTTGCAGCTTCTGCCGAGGAAGGAATAGCGGAGTTGGAAAAAGAGGCAAACACCCGTCCATATAGACTCATCCTGATGGACTGGAAGATGCCCGGTATGGACGGGATCAAGGCAACCGAACTGATCAAGAATCTTCCGAGTCTCCTCCAGAAACCCAAGGTAATCATAGCGACAGCATATGGTCGTGAAGAGGTCATGCAGAGATCCGAGAAAGTGGGGGTCGACGGTTTCCTCCTTAAACCGGTAGGTCAGTCCGTACTTTTTGATTCCATCATGATCGCTTTTGGGGAGGAATCCCAAGAGTGTGAGGCCGTGACACGGGCGAGCGGCAGAGATGAGCAAGAGCTAACACACATTCGCGGGGCAATGGTGTTGCTGGCCGAAGACAATGAAATCAACCAACAGGTTGCCGAGGAAATTTTGCAACAAGCTGGATTGGTTGTTCGAATTGCTAACAATGGCAAAGAGGCAGTGGAGATGGTCAAGTCCGGGAGTTTCGACGTGGTGCTTATGGATATACAAATGCCTGTGATGGGGGGATTTGAGGCCACCCAGGAGATTCGAAGGGATGAAAGGTTTAAAGATTTGCCCATCATTGCCATGACCGCACACGCCATGGCGGGTGATCGCGAGAAAAGTATTGAGATCGGCATGAATGATCATATTACCAAGCCCATTGACCCGGATCAGCTTATATCCGCGCTGGTAAAATGGATCAAGCCGGACGATCGGGATACATCTGAATGCATGCCTGCGTCGTCAAGTAAGATCAAGAAGGTGGATGACGTCCTGCCTGCTGAATTACCCGGCATTTCAATAACATCCGGTCTTGGCCGGGTAGCCGGAAACAAGCAGCTCTATACGAAGCTCCTCTGCAAGTTCAAGGACGGGCAGGAAAACGCAGTTGAGGAAATCAAAGCTGCTCTCCACGTGGGCGACGTGGAAACGGCAGCCCGGCTTGCTCACACGGTAAAAGGCGTCTCCGGAAACCTCGGTGGGGATAATCTATACCGGGCCTCGGCCGAGCTGGAGAAGGCCATCAGGGAAGGCAAGAACCTGGATCTCACCATGGCAGAGTTCGACTCTCAGTTAAGATTGGTGATGGATGCGATAAAAATGGTCGAGGAAAGACTGACCGCACAACAAAAACCTGACGATTCCGGGGTGGAGGTGCAGGTCGACAGGGAAGCAGTCAGAACTCTGCTCCAGGAAATAGCTCAGCTCCTGGAGAGCGATCTGACCGAAGCCATGAACCGACTGGAAGCTTTAAATTGCCACCTGGCGAATTCGTCGGTTCATGAGGAATTCAAACGCCTGGAAAAGCAAGTCGAAAGCTTCGACACGGACACTGCTTTGAAAACCGTGCAAACCATCGCGAGCAAGCTAGAAATGGAGCTATAGGAAGGGAAAACATGGTGGCAGGCAGTCGAAAACCCAAAGTTCTGATTGTGGATGACACGCCGGAAAACATCCAGGTGCTGATGGAGGCGTTAAAGGATCAGTATACCATTGTGGCAGCAATCAACGGGGAGAAGGCACTCAAAATGGCTGTGGCGGAACCGAGGCCGGACCTCATTCTTTTGGATATCATGATGCCGGGAATGGATGGATACGAGGTCTGCCGTCGACTCAAAGCTGACGCGCACGTGCAACACATCCCGATCATCTTCGTAACGGCCAAGACTGAGGTGGAAGACGAAACCCTGGGGTTTGAGCTGGGTGCAATGGACTATGTTACCAAGCCGTTCAGCATTCCTGTCGTGAATGCGAGGGTCAAAGCCCATCTGGAGCTGAAGATGCTGCGTGACCTCGAGGCAATTCAGCGTGCGAAGCTTGAAACAGTCCTTGGGATGCTCAACAGCGAACTTGCTGAGGCTGCAGATTATGTCAAGTTCCTCCTGCCGCAACCCATGACAGAGGGACCAGTGATGGCAGACTGGCGCTTTGTGCCATCAACTACCCTTGGGGGAGACGCGTTAGGGTATCACTGGCTCGATGAAGATTCGTTAGCGGTTTACCTGATTGACGTATGCGGACATGGTGTGGGAGCAGCACTCCATTCAGTGTCTGTGCTCAATGTTCTTCGTTCCAGGAACTTGCCGAATGTTGATTTTAGAAGGCCGGAACAGGTTCTAGCTGGCCTCAATGCCGTTTTTCCCATGGAATGCCATCGGGACATGTATTTTACCATGTGGTACGGCGTGTACAAGCCCTCTTCTCGCCTTTTGACCTATGCTAGCGGAGGCCATCCACCCGCTCTGTTGATACAGGGCAGAGCTGGGAACGGCTCAGAAATCCGAGAACTAAGAACGCCGAACCTGTTTCTGGGTGGCTTGGACGGCATAGATTTCAAATATGACGAGGTTGAGATCAAACCTGCGGCCAGACTCTATGTTTTTAGCGATGGCGTATATGAGATCATGAATGAAAACGGTGCCTGTTGGGAGTTCGACGACCTGAGGGCATACCTGGGGTATTCGGGTGACAGGGGCAAATCGACCATGGACGATCTATGGGCGCACGTACGGCAAATTGCAGGCTCAGAAACTCTTGAGGATGATTTCTCTGTTCTGGAGATAAGGATACCCTGAAGAAACGAGCATTATTGCTCCATTGGGCGGATCTTCTCCAGGCCATAGTTGCATAGGGATTGAATGATGCGTTCCCTCGGATTCGAGGGTCCTCAATTTTCCTGAGCGGACGAGAATCACAAGGAGGCATTAAGATGCTGGAGGGTGAGAAAAAACCCAAAGTTCTCATTGTGGATGATACCCCGGAAAACATTCAGGTCCTCATGGGCACGTTGAAAGATCAATACGCTATCGTGGCGGCTATTAACGGAGAGAAAGCTCTCAAAATGGCTGTTGCGAAACCAAGGCCGGATCTCATTCTCCTCGATATTATGATGCCGGGAATGGACGGATTTGAAGTATGTAGTCGGCTCAAATCTGATCCGGAGACTCGTGATATCCCGGTCATTTTTCTTTCAGCCCTTGATGATACCGCCAATAAGGTCAAGGGGTTCGCGACAGGGGCCGTGGATTACATCTCCAAGCCATTTCAACCTGAAGAAGTTCATGTGAGGGTCAATACTCATCTCACCATGAGTCTTTTGAAACAGAATCTTGCAGAGAAGAACAGCGAACTCCGTATGTACACCGAACTCCTGGAAGAACGGGTGAAAGAACGAACCGCAGAGTTGGCATCGTTGAACAACGTCTATGAGCGTTTTGTGCCGAGGGAGTTCATCGATTTACTGCAGAAGAATAGTATTCTCGAAATCAGTTTGGGCGATCAGGTGAGCCGGAAAATGACCGTCATGTTTGCAGATATTCGGGGATGGACCGCCCTGCTGGAAAAAATGACCCCGGAGGAGGCTTTCAGTTTCATCAATGCATATTTGAGACGCGTCAGTCCGGTAATCAAGGACTGCAATGGGTTCATAGATCAGTACTATGGAGATGGGGTGATGGCCCTGTTCCCGGGAACACCGGATGATGCCGTGAGAGCAGCCGTCCGGATGCAGGAGGCAGTGGCCGAGTACAACAAGGAACGCGAGAGAGCCGGGTTTGGGCCCATCGGAATTGGAATAGGACTCCACCGTGCCGATCTCATGCTGGGCGTCATCGGTAGTGAAGAACGTATGCAAGGAGCCGTGGTGGCGGATGCGGTGAACCTTGCCGCACGCATCGAGGGTTTGAACAAGATGTACGGCTCCTATGTCAGCCTGAGTGACGAGACTCTTTCTGCGATGAAAGAATCAGACCGATACAGGCATCGTTTCATCGACAAAGTGCGTGTAATGGGAAGAGAGGACTCTGTCACCGTTTATGAGGTATTTGAGGGAGATCCCGAGAGCCTAGCCAGCCTGAAAGAGCATACGAAACCCGCATTTGAAAGCGGCATTCAGCTCTACTACGGCAAGAAATTTTCCGAAGCCAGCGTTCATTTCAACCAGGTGCTGGAGAAGAATCCGCGGGACCTGGCTGCGCGAATATATCTTAAACGCTGCGCCAACTACATGGTGAACGGCGTTCCGCCCGATTGGACAGGAGTGGAGACGCTCCTGGAAAAATAGGGAAGCATGTTCGCTCTGGTCTTGAGAAAGGAATAGCTCTTGGCGGGATACGAAATAGTGTATGTACCACCGCGCTTTTGGACTTTTCCCCGCTTTGCCCCGTTTTGCAGGAATCTCGAGTGACTTATACGCATTCGCAATAAGATTTATGAGATTGCAGGGCTGGGGGCTCTCCTCAGCGAAGTGATGAGACGGCTCTGCGTAGTCGGCAGCGAAGGAGAGCCCCCAGCCTGCGCCCAGAATCGAGTTACCTGTAAAAAAGCGAATCCGTATTAGTATTGGTTCTCGTAAGTTCGGTGCCGGATTTCACGACCAGGAGAGATTGCTTCGTCGCTGCCCTCCTCGCAATGACAGGCTCGAGCAGTGTCATTGCGAGCGAAGCGAAGCAATCTGCTCCGACAAAAATGTGCAACCTGATTTGAAAAAACCTGTACTTAGGGTTATTTTGAAGGACGTTGAGTGGGGGCTTGAATTGAGGAAATCTGGTTAACCAATTGATGTTATGACCCGTTGGCCCGCCCTCTCCCGGTTCAGAGAGGAGTTCGAAACCCCTTGTTCGAGAGGGGGTTGCCACGAGTATCGAGAGCCGTAATCAAAACCGACACAACTTTCGATAACCCCTCTAAGCCGCCTTTTCCGCAGCGACAACTCTAAGAAGCGCCTGGGCAGCCGAGGTCGAAGACGCGGGATTCTGGCCGGTAATCAGACGGCCATCAACGATGGAAAAAGGCTCCCAGTTTGGCACTTTCTCGAAGATGGCTCCAAGCCGTTTCAGCTCATCTTCAACGAGAAATGGCACAACCTTGGTAAGGTGCACCTCTTCTTCCTCGCCGTTTGTAAAGCCAGTTATGCGCTTTCCTTTTACGATTGGCGCTCCATTATATGTGACCCGGTGGAGTACGCCAGGCGAGTGGCAGACCAAAGCGACTGGCTTGCCGGAGTTGTAGAACGACTCGATCAAAGCGATCGACACTGGGCTCTCCGCGAGGTCCCACATTGGGCCGTGCCCGCCGACATAAAAAACGGTGTCGTAGTCTTCTGCCTTTACATCCGCAAGCTTGACTGTGTTAGCAAGAGCCTCTTGGGCCGCCGCGTCCCGCTTGAACCGTGCCATCGCGGGAGTCTGATTCTCCGGCAGATCACTCTTGGGATCGATCGGAGGCTGCCCGCCTTTCGGAGAGGCGAGCGTCAGGTCGACACCGGCATCTCTGAATACGAAATACGGGGCCGCAAATTCTTCAAGCCAGAAACCGGTTTTGCGACCGGTATTGCCCAATTGATCGTGGGATGTCAGCACCATCACTATTTTCATAGTTCGTTCTCCTTTGTTTCAGATTACCAAGTCCTTTCAACCGCTGCTCGTCGCTGGCCGGCCGATGTTGACTGAAACAAGAGCTTGCAGTTCGTCGACCGTGTAATCCGTGAAGCGCTTCGAGAAATACATGCCGGCATTGTTGACGAGCGCGTCGACGGATCCGAATTTGCTCTTGGCAACTTCAGCGATGTTCGCTGCCGCTGCAGCTTCGGCGACGCTTCCGTCGACCAACGCGAGGTTATCTGACGCGTGGAACGCACCTGACCTGGTGATGTTTCGCCAATTCGCCACCACGTGGCACTCGCGATCCAGAAAAGCCCTGACAAGACCTGCTCCGATGCCTTGCGACCCGCCGGTCACGATGACCGTTTTCCGTGCATGTGACAACTTTTATTACTCAGCGTCGTACCTTTCGAATTTGTATACATTTATCCTTCAAGCCGGTCCGGTACACTTCGAGATGGACACGTCTCAGGGACCGCCGTCTTCCGCCACTTCATGGAAGATGAGCATTTTCATAATAATCAACCTCAGTAGATGCATCGCTTCTCACCTTCGTGCCCACTCATCATTTTACACTTTAGATGCGTTGTTTTGCTCGCGTGATCACCGCAACTTCCTGTCCTTCCTCGTACTAATTGATGACTCCACACTTTGCCGGTCCTACAATTTAGCCAATTCCTCAATTCACCCTATCAAAGTACAGATGCAGCCGCGTCGGAAAGGGTTCGCTCCGTGGAGAATCCGGAAATCCATTGCCGTTCCAGATGTTTGAAGCCTCCTCCCTCCATATAATAAGCAGTTGAGTCCGAGACAGCGTTGGAACCGAAGCACACCTTGGTATGGCTTTGCGTACGTTCGGTGCCGGATTTCATGACCAAGAGAGATTGCTTCGTCGCTGCGCCCTCGCAATGACAGGACCGGGCGGTGTCATTACAAGAGTGCGGTGGAAACTGGAAAACGCAAGGGAAGATTGAATTCTTGGACTTTCAGAAGGAGACCGAGTCGATGGAGTCCCCCCCCTCCCGCCTCGCGCCACCCTTAGGAGGGTCAGGCCTCGGGGAATTTCGGTTGACGGAGAGGCGCACAGTGAAGTACATACAAGATGGCGAAAGCGATGCTGTTTCAGCCTCTGGTTTTGTATCTGTGAAGTTTTGGGGTCAACCGCGCTCGGCTCTTGCAAGTCTGAGGAATTAACCTGCGTCCGGTCACAATCGCCACAAGAATGATAAATGACGAGTCTCCGCACAATTCCGACTAGGAGGTCCTCATGAAAAGGGTGTTCGTAATGCCTACGAGCTGGTGCTTCGCGCTAGCTCTGGTTGCGCTCTTGTTACAACAAGATGGACTTGCCTGCACAAGTTTCCGTGTCAAGGCAAATGACGGGACGGT
>DATHCX010000113.1:0-22234 GCA_035319325.1 Desulfomonilaceae bacterium | reverse complement strand
GACCATGGCCCTGAAATGTATAATTTTTTCGGTCTTGTCTTGACACTGCACCGTAAAAACGTGGGGCCCTATTTCCCCCCGATCCACGCCTTTGGCGAACAGTTCTCTGTTCCAAACCGCCTGAACGGATTTCCGATAGGTCTTGTCCGGGTGAGCTTTCAGGAACCAGGCTTTTTTGTCCGGAAGATCGTTGAGCGTGTACCCGAATATCTCAGTGAATTTCGGATTGAAATAGTGAAATCTTCCGTTCTTGCTTATAACGGCCAGACCTATGGGCAACGCCTCAGCAAGCAATCTGAATCGTTTCTCACTGTCGCGGAGCTTTTCTTCCGCCAGTTTCCGCTCGGTAATGTCCCGAGCTATGGACTGAAAACCGCAGATTTTGTCTCCTTCCATCAGGAGATGCACGTTTTGGCCCAACCATATCAGGGCACCGTTCTTGGTTCGGATCGGCAATTCAAAATAATTGTTCAACACTTTCGTGACGAACTGCATACCGTAGAAGGATTCCACTCGTTGCCTGTAATCAGCGGGGACTAGGGTCGTGTAGTGCCGGCCGAGAATTTCCTCTTTGGCAAACCCCGTCACCTGCAGTGCGATGGGATTCAAGAGCGTAAAATATCCGTCCGCGTCCGTCTCGTAAATGATGTCGTTTGCGTTTTCGACGATCTGGCGATACCGTCTTTCGCTCCTTCTGAATGCCTCTTCAATCCCCCGTCTTTCCGCGATTTCCTGGCTGAGCTGTTCATTTGTCTTGCGCAGTTCGTTCGTCCGTTGTGCCACTCTATGGTGCAACTCATCGCGAAGCCCGTCCCGCTTCTTTCTCGTAACAGGCTGAATATACGCAAGTATGTCCCTGGGCATGCCCTGCCTGTTTCGCGTGAAGGTCAGGGTCATTTCCATGGACAATCGTTTGCCGTTCTTCCGCACGGGCTGAATTTTCAATCTGCGGCTTCTGTTCGGATCATGGACCCCTCTTCGTTCCAGGGCCATTTCCTCGGCCAGAATGGAGACCAGGTTTCTGAACGATTCCGGTGAAAAGAAGTCCTGAACGGAGATGTGTAAGACGTCCTGAACATCGTATCCGAGAATGTGCTTGACCGACGGGCTCACGTAGGTGGTCCTCAGGTACAAGTCCATAGTCCAGATCAAACTCGGAGCTTGTTCGTCCATGACTTGCGGATGTGCAATCGGACCATCCTTGTCGGGGGGAACGGACACCTCATCGCCATGCCCCCCTGACCGCCTCCTGTTTTTCACACGTGCCGATTCCTGTTTGCTGGTCATGTCTTTCGATTCTGAATACAGCATTATCCGCCCTGCACGGGACAATGGGGCTCCAGCAGCATAATATCATTTGAGGAAAAAGAAAAGTGTGTGGCACGGCTGGTTTCGAAGACCACGGTATGTGAGGGAGAGAAAGAAAGCTGTTTCCTGTGCATACGGATGACGAGCGGTGGCGGAGGCCTCTGGGATCAAGCTCGCCCGAAGTCATCCTCAAACCGTTCGATATCGTCCTCGCCAAAATACGAGCCGGTTTGTACCTCGATGAATACGAGATTCTCTTCCCCGGGATTGAGAACCCTGTGTTTCGTTTCTGCGGGAATATTGACGGACTCGCCGGGGCCCAAAAGTATCTGACTCTCGTCCCGAGTCACCATTGCCGAACCGCTGATGATCATCCAGTGCTCGTAACGATATTTGTGCCGTTGCAGGCTCAAACGCTTTCCGGGAAATACCACTATTTCCTTCACCTTGTGGTTCGGCTTGTCCAGGAGAACCTCATAATAGCCCCAGGGACGGTGTTCTTCCCTTTTGGTCAAATTCAGAATGTGCCGGTAGAAATTCACGTAGGCGTCAACCATCCTGTCCGGCGAAAATTGCTGTTCCACGAATTCCCGGCAGGCACTTCGCGACAGAGTGTCCAATTTGCCAACGGCCTCTACCGCCTCAGCAGTGTTGGCCACAACGAAGCCGTTCATTCCGTTTTCCACCAGATCCTGAGTCGAAGCGCTCTCAAAAGCCACGACTGGCGTGCCGCAGGCATTAGCCCATAGAATGGCACACGCAGGGTGTTGTTCGGATTCTACAGGATGCAGAAGGCCTCGAGCCCCTCCAAGAAGTAAGCTTCGCTGGTCGGCAGTTATTTCACCGGCGTACCTGACGTTTTGTCGTGGCAAAAGAAGACCGAATATCTCCTGAAAATAGTGTTCGTCCTGAATCGGCCCCGCGAGCACGAGGTCGGAACCGCTGAGCGCGGCTATTTCAACGGCGCGTTTTGCGCAGGTGTCCGGATGTATGCGGTCGAGGAAAACAAGGTATCCGCCTCCGGATTTGTCGAGGACGAAATCTTCGACGGCTATGCAAGGGGGCTCTGTTCCCAGATAATGAAGCTCCGACGAATGCTGAAAATCTCCAGCGGAAACATAGAAGGTGCGTCCGTCGTATTTTTTGAATATTTCCCATTCATCCGGAAGAGTAACATTCGGAACGGTTGTCAACGTGGGTGTACCCGTAAGTCCGGAATAGGTCACGGCAAGACTACCGGAATGGTTGTGAATAACGTCGAATTCGTCGCCACGACTAAAAATCTCTGCCAGATTCATGGATTGACTCAACGTGACCGGGGGAGGAATCATTTCGGCTGCGGAAGCACCGCCGGGCAGGTTCGCACGAGGATGCAAACAGGACTGTGCAGAGACAAAGAGTGCAACGTCAATCCCTTTTTTCCGGAGGCCTTTTTCCAGGAGTGGCACAATTTGCGATCGCGAGCCGCAGTCTGCCCGGGTTACTCGCGACACATCCGCGGCTATAAGTGCAATATGCATGGAATGCTTTCCTTCATGTATATTCTCGCGTATTTCCGAAGCATGTCATGGGCAGATCAATTGGTGTCGCTCCAAAAATAGCGGCAAGAGCAAGCCGCGTGCAAGAATTCGGTTCCGGTCGCATGGACCTCCGCGTGCTGTCACGTTTCACAAATTCAGTAAATGGCGGAGCCCACAAAAAATCTTACACTTCCCGCGCGTACCGGGCAACAGAAAACGAAAATTCGGCGTCGGACGGAGAAGGTTGACAGCCTGTAAGAAATGCTGACATGGAACACCGTAAGAAAATAGCCGCTGAAAGTCCCCGGTCTCAAAATGCGGAGTGTTTTGAGCCAATTATTGGTGGCAAGGCCCTTCCGGCCGGTGGCACGATGATTGCTTCATTATTATCTATTGTGGTTCAACGCGTGATGATGAATAATCCTTTTGCGATACCCATGGCGGACAAACATAGCCGCGTCAAGGATTTCTTGCGTCGTGAAATAGTCCCGGCGGGTTTCAAGACGCATGAACTAGCACGGTAATGGCCATAAGGAGGATGTGAATGGCGTCCCAGCATTATAGCAATCTGAAACGAAAAATAGTATTCGTGACGCTTTGTTTTTCACTGATCCCGCTTCTTGCCCTCGGGCTTACTATATATTACCAGTTCAGCGCTGCGTACAGTAATCGCATTAAAGACGATGTAAGAACGCTCGCTGAAAATGAACGAAGTTCGATAGAGATGTTCCTCAACGAACGAGTCGCCCAGTTGCTCGTCGTTGCCAACACCCAATCTCAGGAAAGCCTTCAGGACGAAGCATACCTCCAAAAAGTGTTCGACAGCATGCAGGCACGCTTCAAATCTTACATAGATATAGGAGTCATAGAACAGAACGGGAATCACCTGGCTTATGTCGGACCTCACTACGAAAAGCTGAAAGCGGTCAATTACAGCCAGGAAGACTGGTTTCATGCCGTTATGTCCACAGGAGTGTACATCAGCGACGTATTCCTCGGTTTCAGAAAAATTCCGCATTTCATTATCGCAGTGAGGCGTATCGACCGAAACAAAAGCTGGATTCTCCGTGCGACAATTAATTCCGACGTCATCGACAGTATGGTGCGCAAGGCACAGGTGGGCAAGAAGGGCGATGCATTCATCATTAACAACAGCAACATCCTGCAAACACCTCCACGCTTCAGCGGAACGCTCCTGGGAACACCGAAAACTCCCGATTTTTCATCTGCCCGGGGTACAGCGGTCCGGGAGATGACCACGGACGGTGAAAAGACGTTGTTCGCAACAAGCGGCATCAGCAGCCCGAAGTGGGTACTCGTCGTGAGCCAGGACCCCGAAGAGGAGATGTCTCCTCTTTTCAGAGCCGGGTACATAGGAATCCTCGTTATGTTGGGGGGAGTCCTGCTCATTGTCATGGGCACGGTTATCACTTCAAGTTCCATAACGAATGAATTGATCAGGATTGAACGGGAAAAAGGCAAGAGTGACGAGCTGGTGGTACAATCGAGCAAAATGGCGGCCCTGGGAAAAATGGCCGCGGGCATCGCACACGAAATAAACAACCCCCTTGCCATCATAGGAGAAAAAGCAGGATGGATGAAAGATCTGCTGGACAAGGAAGATGTCAGCAAGAGCGAGAACTTCAAGGAATTCGAGGATTGCATCAAGAAGATAGAACGCCAGGTGGAACGATCCAGAACTATCACTCACCGCCTGCTCAGGTTCGGACGAAGAATGGAACCCACTCAAGAGATGGTCGACGTTAATCAGATTCTTGCGGAAACTATTACCTTCTTGGAAAATGAAGCCCATCACAGAAATATTGAGATCCGGACGTCCTATTCCGACAAGCTCCCCAGAATCACGACTGATTCTGCTCAGTTGCAACAGGTCTTCCTGAATATCATCAACAACGGCATCGATGCTGTGGGAAAGGACGGATACATTGACGTCAAGACGGTGTATGATCAGGTAACCAACGACGACATCATGATCGACATCACGGATAACGGTCCGGGCATTCCAAGAGAAATACTGCCGAGAATCTTCGACCCTTTCTTTACCACCAAGAGTGCTCAGGACGGAACCGGTTTGGGGCTGTCCATAAGCTACAGCATCATAGAGAAGCTTGGCGGAAAAATTGCGGTGAATAGTACGGAGGGTAAAGGCACTTCATTCAAGATTAGCGTTCCAGCGAAGTGGATTCCCGAGATTCGCGGATAAGTGTGAGCCGAGACAGTTTATATCGAGGAGGTGAGGGAATGGACAAATATAGCGTGCTGATCGTGGACGACGAAGAAGACTTTGTTGAGACAATTGTCAAGCGTCTCAAAGATCGTGGACTGGACGCAATAGGAGCGAACAGCGGCAAAGGAGCTCTGGAGCAACTGGAAACCCGAGATTTCGACGTCGTGGTGTTGGACGTGAGAATGCCGGGCATGGACGGGATAGAAACGCTTCGAGCAATAAAGAAAATGAAACCCCTCACCGAAGTGATTATGCTGACCGGCCACGGATCCGTGGAATCCGGGATACAAGGGCTTCAATTGGGTGCGTACAATTACGTCATGAAACCTGTCCCTCTTGACGATCTGCTTAAACAGATGAACCAGGCATACGAGAGAAAGCTTATCGAGGAGGGGAGGAGCAGCTCATCCGCTGCAACAAAGAGCTGACACCGCAGGGATGAATGGGATGGTGCACCGTTCCCGTGGTGAGGCTGTTCTCATCCGGGTGTGCACGGCTCGGAGCAGCATGTATGGACGGCACAGCACGAGCTGCTTCGATTCATGGTCTCTTACTGTGAGAAATCGCATGTTCCGGTGGAACGATTTATGACCAGCACTCTGCTCAAGAAAGTCTCCTCCAGCAATTTTCCCTCATACGTACTGGGCGTCATAATTCTCCTGATTACGGTTCCGCTGAGCTGGGCGCCCGCATGGGTATTTGCCTCAGGTTTGCTTATTCTTGTCGCTCTGTCGCTCCTGCACACAAGACGCCTTTTCAGGAAAGCGGAGCTCGCCGAAGCCCGGCGGGACGTGTTCGACGAACAGCTTTGTCGGGTTCGCGAAATGTCATCGGTCGACGAGCTGTCAGCCGGAATCGCGCATGAAATCAATAATCCTCTGGGAATCATCGCGCAGGAAACGCAATGGATGCAGCATCTGTTGAAAAGCGAATCAATCAAACACTTAAAAGAGAAAACGGACCTGGACGAATCCATCCGGGAGATCTCGTCTCAGGTGGATCGATGTAAGGAAATTGTGCATAAGCTGCTCAGCCTCGCCCGCGAAATGGAGCCTGTCATCCAATACGCGGATATCAATGACATAGTCCTGAGCATGGCGGATCTTGTGGCGCGCCAGGCAGGCCCCAAGAACATCGCGATAACCAGAGACCTGCAAAGCAATATGCCCATGGTCTACAGCGATCCGCCTCTCTTGAGGCAAGTGGTGCTCAATCTGCTCATAAATGCAATTCATGCAGTGAACCAGGACGGCAGCATAATCGTGACCACACGGTCAAGGGAAAACAGGGTGGAAATAACGGTCGCAGACAGTGGATGCGGGATTGCCCGGGAGAATTTGGGACGTGTCTTCACCCCTTTTTTTTCCACGAAACCGCAGGGAAAAGGAACCGGCCTGGGATTGGCCATCTGCCGGGGAATCATCGAGAGACTCGGCGGGCACATTTCCGTTGATAGCGAAGCAGGCAAATGGACTGTCTTCACCATTCATTTGCCTTTGAACGGATCGCGTGCAAAGGAGAATGGATAGACATGTCGGCGAAACCCAGAGTGTTAATCGTGGACGATGAGGAACGATTCAGACACACCATGTGCAAGTTGCTTACCGTCGAAGGCTTTGAAGCGTCCACGGCCGGTTCCGGGCCGCAAGGTCTGGAAGAATTGCGACAAAGGCCGTACGATGTTGTCATTCTGGATGTGCGGATGCCGGAAATGACGGGTGTCCAGGTGCTGGCCGAGATACGCAAAATAGATCCCCAGATAGAAGTCATCATCATGACCGGCTACGCGTCCGTTGATACTGCGAAAGAAATTATGAAGATCGGAGCGTACGATTACCTGCTGAAACCCTACGCAATTCATGAGCTGATCGAAAAGATCGAAGCCGCTTATGATCGAAAAGTGGCCAGACTGAAATTGACGGGCCGCGAACAAGATGCCGGTTCTCATTCAAAGAGCTGATACGCATTCGCCACAAGATTTATGAGATTCCAGGGCTGGGGGCTCTCCTGAACGAAGTCATGAGACGGCTCTGCGTCGTCCGCAGCGAAGGAGTGCCCCCAGCCTGTGCCCAGAATCGAGTTACCTGTAAAAAAGCGAATCCGTATGAAAGGGGGTTCGGGGAAACACGTTCCCCGAAGGGCTTCCCGGATTTCACTTCTTCGCATTGCCGCAGATATCATTGGATTTTGCACAACACTTCAGGATCGAGATTGTAATTGCCGGAGAGAAAGCTCTTGGCCAGAACCTCCACGCTGGACTCGCACTGCATGAGCATATCCATCTGCCGCGTGAATTGCAGGAGCCTGCCTAAGGTGTCCAGCTTGGCCTCAATCACCGGGCGCTCGTACTTATAGAAACGAGCGTCCACGCGATCTTCGCGAACTTCAACCTGGAAATCGAGTTCCTCGAAAATCATTCCTATGGCTCGCGCTCGTCTGTTTCGCCTCAGTTCGTCCGCAGCCCCACCCTTGAACGAAAACGTAATATAATTTTTGTGAATGGAATCGCTGCAGTAGGCATCGAGCACGCTATAATGGTACCCGATGCGCGAACTGAAGTTCACGTATTTGTCTGATATAATCGCATAGCTCCGGTCTCCGAATCGTTCCGCCATGTTGTTGGGAGTCAGCATTTGCTCCCTCATGACGGAAAAAAAACCGCCGAGATCTATGGCCCTTGGCCCTTGGGACCTGAGATCTTCGTGGAGCATTCCAGTCAGCAGCGCCTTGAACGGAACTGAGGTTACCTGGTCCACGCTCACCCAGTTGGAAAAAAAGGAAACCGGAGCCAGTCCTTCCCCGAGATCGATGATGTGCAGGTCGAGAGGTATCGGCGCCTGAAGTCGCAGTGCCCCTCCTCCTCCCGTATCGGAGAGCGCATCGCTTATTTGGAACATTTCCCTGTACGAAAGCTCGTGCACGAAACGCATGATGTCGTGAAGCGTCCGACAGTACTCCGGAGCGAAATTTGCCGCTCTGGGATTGACGAGGTGCAGAGGCACAATCAGATCCGCAACTCGCCTCAGCGTCTCGTACACGGGAGTGTTCTTCATGGCGGATTCTTTCGTCTTCTGCAGCGCCATCAATTCGGGAACTCGCCCCAGGTACACGCGGCCCGAATATGCGTCCACGGTGATTTCCCCTCCGGGCTCGATGTCTGTTGTAGCAGTCTTTGCATCCAGGATGGTGGGAACTCCGAATTCTCTTGCAAGAGAAGCCATGTGCCCCGTCACACTGCCTGCGTCGGTAACAATTGCAGCGGCCTTCTGCATGACGAGGACGAACTCCGGGGTAGAGTGCTTCGCAATGAGCACCGAGCCATTTGGGAAATTCACCAGATCCTCGTTCGAGCGCACGTGAAACGCGGGCCCTGAGCCTACGCCCGGAAAAGCCGTTGCGCAGCCCTGAACGATCAAGGGATATCCCTGAACGATGGGAAAACTTTTCAGTCCGGTTTTTTCAAGATCTTCCAGGTGTAGAGGTCGCGTCTGAAGCACGAGAAGGCGGCCGCGCGGATCGAGGGCCCATTCTATATCTTGCGGATACTCATAGTGTTTTTCCAGTTTCACTGCGTAATCCGCGAGGGTTCTTACCTGCTCGGCTTCCAGGCAGGCTTCGTTTTGCTTTTCGGATTCCACGGTTTGTTCGGAAAGTCCTCCGGCAGGATTTGCCGTCAGTTTGACCGGTTTTTGGCATATATGCATGTCGCCGATTTTCAGAGTTCCGTCCTTGGAGATCAGATAAGCATCGGGAGTGATGATTCCGTCCACTGCATAGGGACCAAGTCCCCACACGGCATTGACCAGCACGTTGTCATCGAGGATGTTGGAGGGATCGCGACTGTAGACAACTCCGCTGGCCACTGACTCCACCATCTCAATGCACGCCACGCTCATTGCGATGTCCTCGTCCCGCATGCCTTTGTTGAGCCTGTACGAGATGGCCCTGGGAGTATACAGACTTGCGACGACGAGCTTGTACGTCTCTATGATTCTGTCCTCGGAAACATTCAGGACGGAAAGGTATTGTCCCGCGTAGGACAATTCGCTGTCTTCTCCTATGGCGCTGCTGCGTAGCGCCACGCGAGGCCTGAAATTCTCCGGTGCGCCTTTTTTCCACAGGTTCACGCACATGGTCTCATATTGCGATAGAATTGCTTCCTCCAGTGCGTGAGGAACCCTAGCGCTTATAACCAGGCGCTGTATCTGCTCGCTCACTTCATTGACCGCTGCCGGATCGTTCGGATCCAGCTCCATTCTCATTCTGTTGATTTCGTCGACAAGTTCGTTTTGCTCCAGAAAAAAGTTGTATGCCCGAGTAGTAATGGCGAAGCCTTCCGGAACGGGGATGTGGGCCCTGTTGAGCAATTCTCCAAGGTTGGCGTTCTTGCCTCCCACCCAGTCAACCATGTCTTTGGTTATGCTGCTGTACGGCAGAACCCAATCCGATACGGGCAGCTCTTTTCTTTTGCCCAGTTCCTCTTTTATAGCGAGATTGATTTTTTCCAGGACCCCGAACAAGAGCGGGTACCGGTGGCCGGAGAGGTCATCCAGGCTCTTCACCATGCGGAGCGTGTGGAAAACCGCACGAGTTCCTTGGGAGCGCACGTACGACATCCCGAAGACTTCCTGTCCCCGCAGTTTTTCTTCGAAATCGGTGATAAGATTGAGCAGCTCCGTATTCGAAGCTAATAAATCCTTAAAGCATGTGTACTTGAATCTGAACAATCGAGATATCTTTTCACGCGCGGCGGCGCGATCCCCGTATTTCCACTTTTTTAACCGATTCAGAATGTTCGCAATCATTTGAGCCATAGCGATTTCCTGTGAGGGCATAGCCATGATATGAGACACCGGCCCGCGGAAAATGCAGCAATAACCGTACCCCCCTCGCGGGACGGCCACCCGGTCGCCGCCGCAGACTGAACAACCTGTCGTCCTCAACCCCTGCTCGCGCCTGCCCGACGATATGTCGATTTATATGACCGGTGGTCCAGCCATCTGCCTTTACACCTTGTAAAAAAATTCGACAGCGTGTCCCAGGTGCAACGAAGTGGGACACGCGTTTCGGTTTCCCCAATCGTACAGTTATTCGGAGGAAATGCCTAACCTGAGTACAGGTTATCTTATATCAGGTCGCACATGTTTGTCGGAGCAGATTGCTTCGCTTCCCTCGCAATGACACTGCTCGGGCCTGTCATTGCGAGGAGCGCAGCGACGAAGCAATCTCGATTGCTAAAGACAGATTCCTTCCCTGCCCTCTCAATGACAGCCTTTTCCAGACCGTAATTGAATGGAGGCCAGCTTCCACGGGATTTGGTTGACGTTTTGCCTGGAGACGATATAGTAGCTCAGATTTCACTAATCTGCTCTCCGAAAATCCTCTTCATTCGTATATGCCTGCGGAGGCCCTGAACATGGAATCCTGGTGGGGTTCGCTGACTGCGGTAAACAAGGGGTTTGCTCTCGCTGCACTGTTTTTCAGCACAGTATTCTTGTGGCAAATAGTCGGCATGCTGCTGGGCATCCACGGCGATTCGCATATCGCAACCGATCACGGGGATACAGGACCGGGACACGTGGGCCCTGCTCACACGGGCGGACAGTCCGGGGATGCTCACCCGAATGCCGGCATAACGTTTACTCTGGTCTCCGTAAGATCGGTTCTCGCGTTTGCGACTTTGTTTTGCTGGGCAGGAACCCTGTACCTCATGAGCGGAATTTCGCTTCTGGCAGCCCTGATCTACAGCTTCATCTGGGGAGCGGCTGCGTTGGTTCTCGTAGCCTTCGTCGTATTCAAGCTCGTCCAGTTGCAGGAGACGGGGAACGCGACGGTGTGGAGCGCCATTGGTGAAGAAGGTGTCGTGTACATGGATATTCCGGCACGCGGAACGGGAAAAATCCGGGTGATGGTACGCGGGGTCGTCAGTTACGTGAACGCTCGATCCTCAAGCGGAATGATGATTCCATCGCCAACCAAGGTCAAAGTCGTGGGGGTGCTGGATAACAACACCCTCGAGGTGGAAACAATGGAATAATACTCACGCGCCGCACGTAAGATTGGGGGAACCTTTGCAAGTGGTCGCCCCCGATTTCACGTTGTTGAAAGCGAATTGGTATAGGGGGACACGAAATGCAAACCGCGTTCGTTTTGACTTTCATTCTGGCCCTTATGGTCCTCACGATCATCTGGTTGTTTGTCAGAAGATACAAGCGTTGCCCATCGAACAAAATCCTCGTTATCTACGGAAGAACGGGCCAGGGAGCGGCAAAATGCGTTCACGGAGGAGCCGCGTTCATATGGCCTGTTTTACAATCCTATGAGTGGCTCGATCTGGAACCGTTCGTGGTTCCCATTGAACTTACGAGCGCTCTTTCGCGAGAAAACATTCGAGTCTCGGTTCCCACGACAGTCACCGCCGCAATCAGCACGGATGACGGTGTTATGCAAAATGCTGCCATCAGGCTTCTCGGCCAGAGCATGGACGATGTGAAAAAACAGGCCCAGGATATAATTCTGGGGCAGATGCGCGCGGTAATCGCCACAATGCAGATCGAGGAGATAAACAGGGATAGACAGGCGTTCATGGCAAAAGTCAACGAGGCAGTGTCCGTGGAACTGGAAAAGATTGGATTGACGGTCATAAACGTCAACATCAAAGATATCGAGGATGACAGCGGCTATATTCAGGCTCTGGGTCGCAAAGCCGCTGCCGAGGCCATTAATCAGGCCATTATCGACGTTGCGGAACAGGAGAAACTCGGAAAGATCGGAGTGGCGGAGCGCGAGCGGGATCAACGCCGCGCAGTTGCCGCGGCAAATTCGGAAGCTTCGGTGGGTGAATCGGAAGCTGAACGGGATCGCCGCAAAGCTGTGGCCGCGGCAAACTCCTTGGCCTCTGTGGGCGAAGCGCAGGCCGAACGGGATCGGCGACAGCAGGTGTCCCTGCTTGACGCGCAGGCTGTGGAGACGGAAACAGAGGCTAACGCCAGAAAAGCCGGATTCGCAGCGGGCCAAAAAGTCGCCGAGGAAGACGCAAGAGCCAGAGGCCAGGCCGCTGCCGAGAAGGCGGACGGATCCATCCGGGTTGCCCGGGAAGAGGCGCAAAAATCTGCTGAAGAAGCCCGCGCGAAACGGGAACAGGCTCGCTTTAATGCGGAAATGGTCGTTCCTGCCGAAGCCGCAAAACAAAAGGCTGTGGTGGAAGCTGAAGCGGAGCGCCAGAAGAAAGTGCTCGTAGCCACAGGGGAAGCTGATGGAGCTCTCCTGAAGATGCAGGCCGAAGCCAAGGGTCTTCAGGCAATACTCGACGGAAAAGCCAAGGGATACCGGTCACTGATGGAATCGTGCAGTAACGATCCGTCGTCCACAGCAGCTTTGCTGCTCATCGAGAAACTTCTTGAAATAGCCCGCATTCAGACAGAAGCCGTAAAGAATCTTCCCATTGAGAAGCTGGTAATCTGGGATGGCGGGAGCGGAAGCGGCTCCGGCATGTCGGATCTCGGTCGGCGACTCATGGGGGTGCTGCCTCCAATGCACGAATTGGCTCGCATGGCAGGCCTGGAACTACCGGAATACCTGGGACGGGCCGCAGCAAAAGAACGGCAACCCACGGAAAAGGCTCCCAAAAAACCCGAATAATTGCGCTCGGTCCTAAGTGCGGCCGAATGGTGTTCCGTTTCGCAACCGCTGAATGTGCGTTAAATTAAATGCATGAAACGAGTACTCTTCATTCAGCTTCCGCCGCCGCGATTTTCGTTTGAAGCAAGTCCGGCGAACATTCCTCTCGCAGCTGGATTCCTCATGTCCGCACTGGAAGTCGCGGGCAGAACGGCATTGGTTCCGGAAGCGCTCCATTCCAGCGTCGCTGACGTCTTCGCGGATCGGGGATTGCTGGAAAAAATCGTTGAAAACAAACCCGCGGTCGTAGCATTCACGCTGTATGTATGGAACGTGGAGAGAAGCCTTTTTTTGGCTTCAGGCATCAAGAGAAACCTGCCGGGTGTCTTTGTGATCGTCGGGGGGCCGGAAGTTACGCCGGATAACCGGTGGGTTTTGGAGCATCCTGCCGTCGACGCCGGCATATTCGGTGAAGGTGAATCCAGGATCGCGTCGGTTCTGGAAGCATTGATCAATAAAAGCGAAATCCGGTCGATTCCCGCCTGCTTTGCCAAAGACGGTGACAACGTTGCGGTGAACACCCACCACGCGGCATCCTGGAACCTAGCCGCGTGCCAGTATCCCTATCTGGATGGCAGAATTTCCCCGGCGCAGGACGGCACCCTGTTCCTGGAAACCGTCAGGGGGTGCCCGTTTCAATGCAGATACTGTTACTATCATAAAACGTTTGCAGGCATGCGCTTCCATCCAGCCAATTCCATCGAGAAAGTCCTCGATTTCGCTTATTCCCGGGATTCCGGTGTCCGCGAGATTTACCTGATGGATCCTACATTCAATGCACGAAAGGGCTTCCGGGATATTCTCACATCCATGGCAGCCCGGAGGCAGTGTAACGATTTGGCCCTACACACCGAACTGCGTTCCGATCTCCTGAACATCGATGATGTGCGCCTTCTCGGAGAGGCTGGATTGAAGAGCGCCGAAGTGGGCTTACAAACCGTGAATCCGGAAGCGCTGGCCTTGGCCGGTCGTACGGGAGATCCGGACAAGATAGCCGCAGGAGTTCACCTTCTCAAAAATGCGGGTATAGACGTCACAACCGGCATCATACTCGGACTTCCCGGGGATACTCCCGATGGGTTCAAACGAACCATAGAGTGGCTCAGGAATACTGAAGCGTATTCCGTGGTGCACCCCTTCGTCCTGTCGGTGTTGCCCGGGACGGATTTCAGGAGCCGTGCTTCGGAGCTTCACCTGGCGTACGATCTGCGTCCCCCTTACTACGTACGTTCCACGTCCGCCTTTCCGGAAAAAGAATTCCAGCCGGCTCTCGTGGCTTGCGAAGACGCATTCGGCATGGAACTTGACTATATACCGCCTCCTTCTCTGGTCGATCGGGGTTCCGGCGTTGTCGTCGACATGAATCACGCGGGCTACATCAGCAAGTGGATCGTCGACATCGGAACAAGAGAACCTTTCAAAGCACTTGCCCAGGTGATACCCAGAGCTACCGATCCGTTCACCTTCTGGTTCAAAGGGGTTTGCAAAGAGGACGTAATTCTGAGCATGCTCGAGAGGTTCACCCTTGCAAACCCGCATGCAGTGGTTCACGTGGTGCTGGAATTTTCAGACGCGCCTCGGACGGATTTCCTCAGGGATATCGTGAAAAATGCGGCTAACCCCGAAATCTTCATGAACCGCTCGTATCGCCCTCTCTTCGGAGACGCGGTAGTGGTGTCGTTGCAGCTCACGGTGATATTTCGCGATCCCGGCAGCGGCAGGGCGAGAAAAGAAGTGGGGAGAACATACGAGTCATTAGCGTTCGTGGTGTGGGAAACGGCGGAAACCAACGAAGCATACCTGTCGACCTTGGATTTGCCCTGTCTGATTTCCTGGCCTCGGGGAAAAGAATCCGATTATGAACCCCTGATGCGCCTGATTGCAGAGGTTTTTGGGAATCACCCGGAAGAAGTGTTGTTTAGAGACGAATCTCATTCACGGCTTTGGGCTTCCCTGACGCGACAGATTGATCCGAAAGCGAGGCTGCCCGAAAAGATCCTGCATTTCTGATACGAATGCGCTTTCACACAGTGAGATTGGGGAGGAACCTACAGGAAGTGTCCCCGATTCTTCCTTATTTGAATCCGAATCCGGTATGAAGACTTATCCGCCGGCGATGGGAGGAAACACGGTCAGGCGATCTCCGTCCTTGAGCACTTCATCTCCGTGAGCATGTAGTCCGTTCAAAAAGACGATCTTGGGCATATCATCCGGAATGTTCAATTCGTTCAGCAATTCTCTAACCGTCTTTGCCCCCGACATCTCGAGAATGCATGAATGTCCCGTGGCCCCGGCCGGCAACAGTGGTGCCAAAGAAGCGAAAAGGTTGAGATCTATTTTCATGTCACACTTCACGTTCCCATCGGAGATTCTACGGTACTTCTCGAAAGTATTGTCGGCTTGATAAGCCTTCCCTTACATGTACAACGTTGAAGCCGGTCATTGCGAGGAGCGTAGTGACGAAGCAATCTCGCTTTGGCGAACGAGATTGCTTCGGGCTTCGCCCTCGCAATGACAGTCTTCCAATCTCTTCGGCCAATCAAAATGGACGGTACTCTTGAGAATCCCTCTAGAGAAATCAGGTCGAGAAATTCCTGTTTTCACGTATCCAAGGCACGGTTCAGACTGCCCATGGTGTATCCTTCCAGATCTACGGCGACGAAGGAAAATCCCAGCTCTGTGAAGCGTTTCACAATGCGTTTTCGCCTGTATGAATGAACCAGATCGGCGATGAAATCGGGCTGCACCTCGATCAGGGCTATATCTCCGTGATGTCTGACCCTTATTTGAATTTCCGGTACCATACTGCGGATGAAGTCTTCTGCCGCATCCACTTGAGCAAGATTTTCCGGGGTAATAGTCCTGTGGTACGGGATCCGGGAGGCCAGGCACGCGTAAGAAGGTTTGTTCCATGTGGGAAGATTGAATCTCTTGGACAAGCGTCGAATGTCTTCTTTGGACAATTCCGCTTCTTTCAATGGGCTGCGAACTCCCAATTCCCTGGAAGCCAAACTGCCGGGACGATAATCACCCGCGTCGTCCGCGTTTTCTCCGTCCAGGACAAAAGAGTACCCCTGTTCAGAGGCGAGATTGGTCAACATACCGAATCGATGTTTCTTGCATATGTAACATCTGTCAGGCGGGTTTTTCGTGAATTCAGGCAGATCCATCTCACCGGAATGGATGACGATATGCTTGGCTCCCAATTTACGGGCCAATTGCAGGGCGTTTTCACGCTCATGAATCGCTGCGGTCGCCGAAAAAGCCGTCGCAGCGAGAACCCTGTCTCCTAGCACATCTTTAGCGACCCAGACGAGAAAGGTGCTGTCTACTCCTCCCGAATACGCCACAACGACGCGGTCCAAGTTCTTCAAAATGTTCCGCAACACGGCGTATTTTACATCGAGATCACCGGAGTCCATACGCCCGCACCAACCCGATCCTGTTCATAGATACGAATCAACTATTCCACGAGCGAAAGAAATATGCAAGGTGCCTGCACGGAACCAATCAACCCGGGACTGCTCGTGTATCGGCGGGTTCGTCAGGTCGCACGTGCAAACGATACTGTCATATAAATGAACCAACCCGTCATGGCAGAGCTTCACGGGTGGATTTCCGGCATTCTTCGGTTGGCAAGACTAAAGGGATTCTCAAAAGCAAGGTCGGTTTTGATTACGCGAACAGATGGACAGATTGTCATTGCGAGGGCAAGGCCCGAAGCAATCTCCAACTGGCCGACACTGAGATTGCTTCGTCGTTCCACTCTTCGCAATGACATGATTGGATCGTTCGAATGTGGGCGAGAGTCGTGAACGAATCCGACAGAATTTTCGGGAACTGCAATAAATTCAGTGCAAGAAGCGAGAAAAGCTCATAACCCGGTTCGGGCGTGAGGTTCGGGCCGCGGGGGACATTCGGAATGTATGGTCCTAGAATCCTTCCGCTTGAATGTGGACCCGTCCTAAGTCGGGATGTCCCGGACCGGCCTGTCCCGGGGGAGGCAGAGGCGCTTTTGGGAACGTCTTGGGAATCGGGCCTCGATCAAGACCCAATTGGTTTGCCACGGCATCAAACAGGTATCTGAGGAGTCCGAACGCGTGAGAAGCCGCTGGAAAACTCAGGGAGAGAATCAAAATTCCAATGACAATTTTCGTTTTCATGAGTCAGATTCCTGTAGCATTTTTAATATGCTATACAATTTTCCGAGAAAACTGTCAACGAGATTCTTTGCTATCGTGTAACCTGTCAGTTACTCGGGGGTCGTGTGTATCCTCTGCCAGTGCCAGGAGTGAAACGACGAAGCAATCTCGATACTTATAGCCAGTGCCAAAAGTTTTCACCGTTTCTGCCGCCCTGTCAGAGGGCTGTCGAACGAAGGTTTAACGGCCTTGCGTTGTCCGGAGTGAGGGCCGCCCCCTGATAGGGCACCTACGGATCGGACATTTCTTTTGGCAACTGCTATAAGCGCGAGATTGCTTCGCTACGCTCGCAATGACGGGCCGACGCTTCCGCGTTCTAGTGTTGTGTCCCGCAAATAGCTTTCAAATCACCGACTTGGTCGGGACGCGAATCAGTGTCATTGCGAGGAGCCACGCGACGAAGCAATCTCCAGCTCTTATTCTGCAACTACGCGAGATTGCTTCGCTTCGCTCGCAGTGACAAAACCGGCTTCGCGTGCTGGATGAAAACTTCGGGAGAGCCCCAGATGGCCGGTTACGTAAGTTACGTGTGGGACAGCACACTAGGCTTTTTTCACTCTCACAACGGTGTGACTGCCGGCAGTGGTAAGAGCCGAGGCATTCACTCCCGCTGCCCTGGTCTTGTCCGGGGGAACCGACGTTCCTCCAATCACCTGTCGCATCGCTCCGGACTGGCGATAACCGAAACCGCGCGCCAGAGCCACAACGCCTGGACGGATTCCCGGAAGAACCTGTGCGTTCCCCTGCAGTCGGGTCTTGCCGTCCGCCGATTCGATCACGATTGCATCGCCCTGGCGAATCTTCAGCCTGCCTGCGTCCGCGCTATTCATGAGGAGGGAATTGTGCGGAAGTATTTCAAGCAGCCAACTATTTATCCCTGATTCCGGCGACCGGTGAAACGGCAGCGCATAGGTTATCAGGAGCAGTTCGTCGTCCTTGGGGACCGCATCGATCGCGGTCTCAGGAGCCTTGACCGGCCAGTGGCGGAGCTGTTCCGCGTTGTTCTCGGGTTTTGTCATGGATGACGATACTTGAGGAGAAAATAACCCGCCCCGCTCCAGAATCTTTGACGTGTCGCTCGGCGAAGACACAGGGAATCCGGCTTCTTTCATGCTTTCCAGCACGGCAGAGAACACCATGCCATAGTAGTCACCGGCGGTATTTAACGGCTTCGATGGTGAGGTTTCTCCGAATCCGGACAGATTCAGTTTCTTGGCGATGTCGATGAGAATGTCTTCCATCATGCGGGTTTCAGGAAGAATGGGACAGTAGACTCCGGATATGGGGTCAACGGTTCCTACTACGGGGGAGCGCAGGCCCACGCCGGGCACACTTACGGAAGCAGGAGGAACGCAGACGTCCCACCTTTCCAGAAACGTGGTGTCCGGCAGGATGTAATCTGCCAGAGCTGTTGTCTCGGTTATTCCTCGATCGATTGCAACGACCAGAGGAAGTTCCGATGGACTGCCCAAAAGCGATGCGACGGTGGAATCGCTGTACGCGATGTCCGTCTCCCAGAGAATCATTGCTTTGACAGGGGCCCCATGGGAATGAGGCCGGTATTCATATCCAGCGGAGATCGTCTTTCGCGCCCGGGCGAGAAAGGCATCACTTCTCCGGAACAGACCGCCCGAGCCGGGAACGGAACCCACCATCGCGTTCAACGCAAGTATCGTTGCACCCGCTTGTGTGCCGTTGGGACCGGAAAAAATTCCTCTCCCCGGAATGACGGCTGATTTCTTTCCTCCCTGCACCAGCATGTTGGCCAATTTCTCGACTACGGCCGGCGAAATCCCGCATGCCCCGGCGAATTCTTCGACCGCCCTGCTTGTGGCACTCCTTTCGAACTCAGCGGGAATTCGCATTGCCGGGTATCGATCTGCAATGGCTCTCATGATTCCCAGCGCAAGCTCCACATCTTTTCCCGGGATCACGGGAACCCACAAGTCGGACTTGGATGCGGACGTGGAAAGCCGGGGATCTATGACTGCCCACTGCAGACAATGCGCGTCAACCCGCGCGTCTGCAATATCCCGCGCCGTAGAAACCAGCGGTATGCCGGAATCCAGGGGAGCGTCTCCAAAACTTATGAGCGCTCGGGCGCTGGCGTAATCGGCAGCCACAGGAGTCGAACCCGGTCCGAATACTCTGTTCGCGGCAGCAATAGCCCGCTCTTCCGACAAGTTGTCCCCGTCCGACACCCGCATCGCACCGGGGAAGGCAGAAGCGAATCGATTCAAAAAGAGGTCTGATCCCCAGTCCACCCTGCCCGTCAGGAGAGTCAGTCCGGATCCGCTGTCTTTGACCTTCTTCAGGCCGGGAATGGTTCCCTCACCGAACAGGTCCCCGCCTTCCACTATTTCCATGATTGCCTGATCCCAGGTGAGGGCACTCCATTTTCCCGATCCTCTTGCTCCTACTCGCTTCAGGGGACGAGCGATCCGGAAGGGATCATACAACGTCTGGATACCGCTCCCGCCCACGGCACACACCGGTGCGCTCCGCAGAAGCGCTTTTTCGAGCGGAGTATCCCAGGACAGGGGAGGATTCATGGACACGGGATGATACGGGTTTCCTCCTATTTTCACTAGGATGCCCTGCCCCACTCTACAACCGATTCCGCAGTTCCCCGGGCAAAGCCCGCACACCGAATACATGGTTTTCACACCCGCCAGCGTCTCCACGGGGTCTGCTGCAGGAGCGCCCGCTATGTATTCCGGGACAGGCGTATTCTCTCCCAGGAGACTGCACCCTGCGAACAGGGAGGCTCCTCCCATGATGCTTGCAAGTCTCAAAAATTCTCGTCGGGTTATGTGCGTCATAGTTTGCTCAAAACTTATCGTCTCAGCTCAACGGAATGTCGAAGCCGATGAATACGACTGAATACCTCATGAGAAAAACGCCGCCTATGATGAGCAGCGAGGCAGCAACCAGCCAGCTCCGTTTTTCCCGGGTCCACGGGAGCACCAGAATGACGAGAGGAACCAGCATGCCTGCCGCAAGTTCGCCCCACACGTACAACTTTTCGTGCAATGCGTAGAGGATCGATACGTACCCGTCTGCATTGGAAACCAGAAGAGTCAGCCAGAATGAACCGTTCCAGAACAGATCGGTGAGGAGTATTCCAATCATCATGAGCCTCAAGCTCTTGAACAGGTCCGGGTCCAATTTGTCCTTCACGTAGCGGTCCATGATCATGGCCACCACAAACAGGAGCGCTATTCCGGAAAGCAAGGCGGAGGTCAAGAAATAACCCGGCATGAGTGCGCTGTGCCACCATGCCCGAGCCCTGACCAACGCAAACGCGAATCCCGTGTACGCATGGACGAAAATCGCCAAAGGCACGGTGATCATCCCCAGTATTTTCGTGACCCGATCGCTTTTCACGAAGATGAAGTAGATGTAAACGAGGTTTGCTATGGGATAGAGCGTCAGAAGCCAGGAGCCGTACGACAGGGCCGAGGTCCTGTTGAAATACTCGGGCACAAGCGTATGCCAAAACCGTGTGGGCTGATGCAGATCGAGTATCAGGCACGCGGGGGCAAGCAGAAGCAGCGCAAAGGAAATGATCGCCGCGGGAAGGGCCATAGGCTTGAACCGTTTGATTCCGAAAACCGTGGACAGAGTCGAAAGAATGAATGAACCCGCGGACAAGCCTGTAAAATAGAAATAGAGCGGGATAAAGACCTTCCAGGGGACCTCGTGAGGAACGTTGTACAGAACGGCAGCTTCCATCTAGCTTTTTTCCCCTTTTTTCCAATACGAGGCGTCCGGGCTCGGGACATGCTTGTGATATTCGAGGATCTCTTCTTTGAAATCGTCGGAATACTGTATCCTGCCCTTCAACGAGTGATCCGCCTGAATATAGAAAACTTTGGGAAACGTGCCCAACTCGGGCTTGATGACGCTCGTAGCCACCAAGGCAAGCCTCTTGGAAATTTCGGAATCAGGATCGTCCATATCCCCGAAAACCAGTGCCCGGGAAATGCATGCCTCGACACACGCGGGCTGCAGGCCGTTGTCAATGCGCGTCGCGCAGAAATCGCACTTGTCGGCAGTGTGGCGGATGGGGTTGAAGAACCGGGCGTCGTAAGGACATGCGGCAATGCACATTCCGCAGCCTATGCATTTGCCGTAGTACATCACCACCACGCCGTCCTCATCCCGGCGCACAGTGGCCTGAACTGGGCATACCTGGGTGCACGGCGGAGTGTCGCAATGATTGCACAGACGTCGTAGAAACAGATTACTCGCGTTGGGATAACCGCCTTTTTGAATCCCTTTGACCCACGAGCGCCAGTATCCCAGCGGGACATTATTCTCGCTCTTGCAGGCAACGGAGCAGCTATGGCAGCCGATGCACCGGCGCTGATCTACGAGCATGGCCCAGCGTTTTCGCCGCTTGGGGCCGTTGCCGTCGGACTGAATCACGCCGTTTTTTTGTTCCACATTCATGCTCATGGAAAAGAATCGCTTTCAATACCCCTCGTCACCGAGAACGAGAGGGTCAAATCTGACGGATCGGGAACGTTCGTGTGCTTACCCGGACCGTTTTCTCGGCGGACCGCTTCTCCGGGATGTTATTTCCTGCTGTGACAGCTCAGGCATTCGAGCCGGCTGAACGATTCTTTACCGTCGTGGCAGTTTCCCGTCGCGCAGGTAGCGCATGCCCGAGGCACTTCATAGGTCACGAGGCTTGCCTCATCGGCGGCCTGAACTTCGGGAACGTACAGCATGGATGCATCCCGTCCGATATGCACTTTCTTCGGGGGTGAGTCGCCGAGGACCCGAATCACGTACGTACCGAATTTCTGGCTTGCAAACAGCCCTTCATGGCAGGTTTTGCATTCCTTGTACTTGCCGCCCTGAAATGTCATATGAGTATAGTGCCGGAAAACCACGGGACCGGGTGAGCCCGGAGCCCGATAAGCGATGCTTCCGCCTCCGAACACACTGGAAAGCGCAAGGATGGCGAAGAGCACGCCACCCGCGATCAGCACTACGATCGCAATACCCCATGCGAAGGCCTGGTCCTTCCAATAGGGAGATTGGTCGGGCAGATGCCGGAAATATTGCCATATGCGTCTCAGTAGGCTTTTGTTCTCGATCTGGGTTTTCATGTGTTTGACTGTATGGTCTTAGCGCATCGTGCCCACGTACGTGGTGGTCCACTGTCTTTTCCTGACCTCAGGGTTTCCGTAATCGGGCAACACCATGGGAGACACCCTGTCCGTGTCGATCCCCGCTTCTTCCAGTTCCTTGTGGTACTTTCTCAC
>DATHCX010000112.1:0-4546 GCA_035319325.1 Desulfomonilaceae bacterium | reverse complement strand
GCTCCTTTCTCTTCCCGGCCCATGCCAAATATCCGGAGCCGACAGGCTCGTCAAGATCATTCATGGTTCAATCCCGACGTCACCAACTCTCCACTAAAAATGTCCCACCTCGATTCCCATTTTCGCTGACGACGAACAATTCGGCAAGTTTTGGAGGTCGTCAGGAGTGTGTTGGATGCTGAATAATTAGCTGTAATAGTCACAATATTTAATTGGCAAAAATCCGATCACACCCCTGGAATTCAATTTGACGATCTTCCCATTGTGACCATAGACCCGAGTGGCAATGGAAATGTGGTGTTCAATAAGTACGGTAACCCCATCGGTCCCGCCAAGTGTAAAGAAAAGTAAACCTCAGTGCACTGTTTCGTGAAAAAAGAAACCGCTCAATAAAGGTGACAATTGACTACCTCCTATTACCATCTCATCCGTGACCGCCCTAGTGCTGAAACTTGTCTTGCAAAGCGCACGGATGGAGCGATCATTTCGCTTCAGCCGACATATCCACAATTGGCTGCTTGGTGCCGGCGGTGTTCAGTTTCCTCATTTCTTTGGCATTTAGGTCGAATTTTTTGAGATCTACCATCCTGATGGTCTGATCATCGTAGGATCTGTAGTAATAGCATAGATTCTGGGGATCTCGGGCCACTGTAAACCATGTACTGTCAGCATAGGTTTGACCTTTGACCACATCACGGGCCACGCCTTCCGGAATATCAAAGTTGTTCAGAATATGAAAAACGTGCAATATGCCTTGATTGGCATTGGGGGACGGGAGTGCCGTAGCGCTGAAAACTGCCGCCCTTATGAATCTGGCCGGCGGAGTGAAATCACCGGGAAGTCCCAGCATACCGCTTCCCTGGCCGAACTGCTGCAATTTCATCCCGTCTATCTCAATGGGCGGCACATTTCTGGGGTTAAGAGCAATATAATTTCTCAGGTTCGTAAGATGCCAGTCGAAAGTCGGTGAATTCGTCAGAACCCCCACAGGGTTGTTATGAACCTTCAGTTTGCCGTCGACCGGCTCAATCACGATACTCGCTCCCGTTTTGTCGTACACGACGTAATGAAGTGGAGGAGCCTCAGGACCCCATCCGTCTAGAACGGTAGGTGCAATGCAAGCCTCTCCCGCTTCGACAGCTCTTTGGACTTCACCAACTGTGGAAAATTGCGTTAAAATCCAGTTGGGAAAATCCATGGGCGACAGAGCTTTTGTTCGGTTTCCTTCGGTTATCTCGGCGTACTTGGCATAGGTAGGAAAATAAAAGGCACCCGCGGCCAGTCCCGTTTCGTTGACCCCATCGGCCATTGCCAGCTCCTTGAAGGTGACTGATCCGACAGCAGCATATTTAGCCTTGTATTTCATTCCGGACCCGTTAGGTACCTTTCCGACAAACTCATAGCCACGCGGCACAATTACGATTGAGGTCTCCACCGGCATGCCGAATTCAAGCGTACGCCCGTGAACGATTGTTCCGTCCGAATTTCTAAGCATGATCCCGGTGCATCCCTCTGCCGACAGTGAGCCGCAAATTGCCAGAACACACAACAAGAATGTCCCCACAGCTAGTGAACCAGATTCTCTTAAAGACATTGAAACATCTCCTTGATCTTAAAAAGTTGGTTGAACCCAGGAGAGCCTGCCTTGCGAAGAGGATTGCCGTGACATCCTACCTGATCTTTTGCTCATCCTGGAATTTTCCCTCAGAATACGGCACCTTCCCGGCCCCTGCGAGCACCAGACAAATCCCGAATGAACACGCAAGATGCAGAGGATGGCGTATACCGGCGTCACGCTACTGACTACAGTTCTCGCTTCTCGTGATTGAGCGTACCTCACCGCCGCCTTTCGGTCAATCGTATATACGGCGTCCCCCCCTCAAACCACGCTCCATAATATCGGACCAATGGAAAACTGATGCCACATGCCTATCCCATGAACTCGCGTGGAATCAGATTCTGGTTCTAATCTTGGCCGTAAGGCCTGGGAAAACCGGCCTCGGGAAAATTCACCTTTACGCAAGCTCTCAGACCATCGTCCTCACCTATTTCTATATTTAAGGGTAAGTGGGTTTTCATTGAAGGAAAGAAAGGAGATGCCCATGAACCCGCATGTCGTTCGTATTCTTGTGCAGGCCGCTGCAGAAGTGGCTGAAATAGTTATTGTACAGTGGATTAAACAAAGAAGGAGGGTCAAATGACTGCAAATGGATTTCTGGATCACGAGTTGGTCACCCGCAAGGTTAAGGTCGGAAATGAATATCAGGTCAAAACCTTTCCGGTTGTTGGGGGCCGTCTTCGGATCGCCCATGAGAGCAATGACCGGCTGGAGATCGAAACGGAGATTCTGAGGCTGGATACTGACCTCGTGGTTGTCAAAGCAAGCGTTGAGACCGGTAAGGGAAGATTTGCCGGAACGGGAACGGCTTCAGCTCAGCGAGACGCCAGGCTTGCGGACTCGTTGGTTGAACTGGCTGAGACGCGGGCTGTGGCCAGAGCCCTACGATTCGGCGGCATCGGGGTTGAATATACCGGAGCCGAGGAAGTGTCTCACGTAGCCACTGCAGAACCTGAGCGGGAACAAACCTCAAACAAAGAGCCCGTTAAGGTGTTGCAAGGGGATAACGGCAACAGCAAACCCGCAACAAAACCGAATGGAAACGGCGCAGGTTCGATAACTCAAGCCCAATGTCGGGCTCTGTATGCTCTTACCAAAAGGGCCAACTACAGCGACGAGGACATTGCTTCTTTGCTCAGTCCCATGAACGCGGCAATTTTCCAAGACCTCAGTCGTGAATCCGCTTCTCAGCTTATCACCTACCTGCAAACCGAAGTGGCTGCGTAGAGCCGCCGAAAGACAAATCGAAAACAATCGAACGTTAATCATGGGGAGGACAGGATTTCTGCGTTCTGCGCCTCCCTCCAAAAGGAGAAATTTCCAATGAACGAAAAAGAACGTCATCTGAGCTATTCGCAAATCAACGGCTACATGGTGTGCCCGTTGAAATACCGGTTCAACTACATCGACGGCCTGGAACCTGAATTCACTCCGTCGGCTTTACAGTTTGGCCACGCTATACACTCGGGAATTCAAGCTTTCTTGCAGAGTGCTTTAGAGGCCGACCCGCTGCAGCCCGACCAGTTGGTGGACATCTATCGTCAAGAATGGACGAGGTCCGATGGACTGCCGATCCGTTACTCAAGTCGTGAGTCTGAGAATTCTTTGCTGAGCACGGCAAAAGAAATGTTCGGCCTGTTCGTGGAAAAGCACGATTCCCACATTGAGGTGATTGCCGTGGAGGAAGAGTTCACCTTGGACCTGTCCGCTTTTATACACGATTACCCTGGAGAGCTGCCATCCTTCAAGGGGTACATAGACGCCATCCTCAAGAATGGCTCTACTGCCCTCGTGGACTACAAGACCAGTGCACGAAAGCCCAATGGAGACGTGAACGCAACGCAGCTCGTGGCTTACAGCTTGGGCTCGCAAGCCATCGGCTACGATCCGAACGAACTGGATTTCCGATACGACTATCTCACAAAGACGGCAAAGCCGGAGCTGATACCGTACCAGGTGAGCATCGACGATAACGACCGCCGCCGGTTCCTCAAGACCGTTGCGAGAGTATGGAAGGCTATCCAGACTGGGGTTTTCTACCCGAATCCCAGCTATCTGTGCGGTTCGTGCGGTTATCAGCGCCATTGCAAAGATTGGTAGATGGCAGACCGTGGTGAAAGCAGAGATGAAATGATGGCTGGAAATTTGTTCCCATTGCGACACGAATTTGATAGACCGCTCACAGCGGTCTTTATTTGGGTCAAGAAACCGGTGCCGGAACGTATGAATGTGGGAAAAGCCGCATGGTTACTGGGAAAACCATCGGCCCCTATACCCTTCCATTTGCTTATCGGTGCTCTTTTTGGATCATCCTGGGTCATTGAATGTTCAGGTGCTGCCGGAAGTTAAGGATGAGATAACCAAGATTCCTGCGAGCAACCAATACCAACCCGACATAATTATTTCTCTGATTCTCAGCCTTGACGGTTTCAGACGGGCGGAGTTTTCGTATGTGGGGAGCGGCGAGATTACAGCGGATAATTAGAGTGAGCTGAGCGGCATTATTAAGAAAATGTTTTGCACCAAATTTGCACCATTCGGTGCTGCAGCGTCCTGATTTGTCGTGGTGCATAGCAACGGGAGGCACGAGAGAAGTGGCTGTTTTTATTGTAAGTATGCCCATCCGTTCAAGAATGGGGTTCAGGTGGTCGCTGGTTCAAATCCAGTCGCCCCGACCATTATCACCTGTAATATCAACTACTTAACAGCCGTGAGCCGACGGCTGTTTCCTTTTAGAATGACCATTGTGCCAGATTTGTGCCAATGGTTCCCGCAAACCCGCTTCGCGGCTTGAATCAAGTTGATTAACTTGGGTGCCGAATAATGAGTTGTCACCCTCGAAGACTTGTGACCCAAGAGATCTTGCCTATCCTCGAATGAAACCCCTGCGGAACGCAGCCGTCGTCCGAAGGTATGTTTCAAGTCGTG
>DATHCX010000111.1:0-11995 GCA_035319325.1 Desulfomonilaceae bacterium | reverse complement strand
TTTCCCCGGTTCCCGAAGGCTTCCGGGGAATAAAATGGCACCGCCATGCGGATGAACCGGTGTATGCGTACGGTTCGGCTCAATGCGAGAGGATCATTGACGAGATCTGCGGCAGGCGACTGCCCGTGGTGCTGGAGGAGGAATTTCACAATACCCTGAATTTCATAAAGAGTATCGCCGAACGGACGGTGGTGATCATACCGCACATGGGCGGACTCAACGGAGGATACACCCGATTGAAGCACGCTGGGGTGTTCGAATCCCAATGCGTGTGGGTCGATACCGCTCTCGCTCATCCTCGCGAAATCGAGGATTTCTCCACTCGATACGGAGTGAGCCGGATTCTGTTCGGATCGGACTATCCCTTCGGCATTCCCTTGTCGGAGAAGCGCAAAATTGAGGCGGGCTTTTCCGGTGACGACCTGAATGCGGTGATCGGAGGGAACCTGCAGCGACTCCTGCGATTCTGAGTCCCGACCCGTCAGTTCCCGCTCTCTGCAGCCCTAGTCACACAATCCGCCGGAGTCGCGCCTCGGTATTTATCCAGGTGCCAACACGTTCACAATCCTCTGCGTCTGATGGATGTGCCCCGTAGGACCGCTTTCCGCTGCTCTTCGGGTATTCGCGTGAAGTGCTCCACTGCTGCAATGATGATGTCGCGGGGCGACTCTCCGTATTGAAGCGACATTCTCGTCACCGCCTCCATAAGATCTTCGGGAAGCAGGGGGCGCTGGACTTGGTTTTCTTCTTCGTTCACGAGCACCTCTCAGTTTGCCGGGTGAAAATTCACGATACACATGAGTTTACACAGAACGAGGCGTGTGGGAAACAAGCAGCGCACTGCCGCTCATAGGGTTCTCAACAGTAATGTGGGTTTCGATTGGCCGAACAGATTGAAACATTATTGTTGCGAGGGCAAAACCCTAAGCAATCTTCGACCGACCAAAACCGAAATTGCTTCGTCGCTCCGCTCCTGGCAATGACATGATTGGACCGCCGGAATACGGGCGAGAATTATGAGAGAATCCTAGACAATTTTCGAGAAGTCCCATAATTGTTTGCGTGCGTCCCCTGCCTTCGATGCACCAACCGGACAACGGAATGCTCATGAGAACGGTGACACGAACTCGGCCCGTCAGTCCGAATTCCGCTCAACCGTTCGATCTTGACAATGCGGGAAATCCGCTGCACCCTCCCATCACGAGACATCACAAACCAGGACCATGGGGTCACGACATGCCACAAAAGCGTACATCCGCGGATAAGAGTTGGTACACCCGTCGGGAATTCCTGAAACACTCGGGTGCAGCAGCCCTGACTGCGGGAGTGGGTTCGATGTTGCCCGTAGAAGGTTTCGCACGCGCAACCAAAAAACGGGATCACATTTTGATCGGCCACCCCAATCCATCCACCGGACCGCTTGCCGATTTCGGCGAAGCCACACCGTGGGCAGGGCAACGAGCTGTCGCTGCGATCAACGCACAGGGAGGCATCTATGTTAAGGAATTGGCTGCGAACATTCCTGTCAAGGTAAAGGTCGTGGACACGGAAAGCGACCCCACGAGAGCTGCGGAGGTAGCATCAAAGCTCATCCTCAATGATGAAGTGGATCTTATGGTGGTGCTGCACACGCCGGACACGGTGAACCCGGTGAGCGCCATGTGTGAACGATTCCAGACTCCGTGCATTTCTCTGGACGCTCCGGTTGAGGCCTGGCTTACCGGCGGGCCTTATGAGTGGTGTTATCACGCTTTCTGGACGGTTGATTCGCTGACGGACGTGTACATGGGCATGTGGGATTCCTGCGCGGACGGTACGAACAAGACCGTGGGCGGATTCTGGCCGAACGACGCGGACGGAAAAGAATGGTCGGAGGTCCTGACGAGGAAACTCTCCGCGAGGGGTTACAAAGTCGTGGACCCAGGACGTTTTCCGTACTTCACGAAAGATTACGGAGCCTTTATCGACCTGTTCAAAAGGGAGGGCGTAGAAATTGTCACAGGGGTCATGATCCCCCCGGATTGGGCGGTGGCATGGAGGCAATGCCGGCGGCAGGATTTTGCTCCGAAGATGGTGACCATGGGAAAGGCGATCCTGTTTCCACAAGCTATTGCGTCTCTGGGAGGCAACCTGCCGTCGGGACTGACGTGCGAAGTCTGGTGGAGTCCATACCACCCTTACACATCGTCCCTGACGGGAGAAACGGCTCTTGACCTGTGCAATGCATGGACACGGGAGACGGGTAAGCAGTGGACCCAGCCCATAGGATTCAAATACGCTGGGTTCGAAATTGCGGTGGACGTTCTCAGGAGAGCCCAATCAGTCGACAGGAGAGCAATCCTTACAGCACTGGGGCAGACGGATCTGGACACGATTGTAGGTCGGATATCGTACAATAATAGGCATTATGCAGAAACTGTTCTGGTGGGTGGGCAGTGGGCAAAGGGAAAAACGTGGCCGTGGGAGTTGAACATCATCAGTAATGCAGGCCAGAGGAAAATTCCGGTTACTTCCGGCTTGGTCTTTCCGTTGCCCCGCTGAAGCACCATACTGGAGGAGAACAAGACGTGCCGGAGCTTTTTCAATCTGTGGTGAACGGTGTCCTCCTGGGCGGATTGTACGCTTCCATCGCCATCGGGTTGTCAATCGTCTTCGGTGTCATGAGACTGGTGAACCTGGCACACGGTGATCTTCTGATCCTGGCCGGCTACGCGGGACTCCTCTTGGCAACGTGCTTCGGCATAAGTCCTCTGGCGGGTCTCGTGGTGATCGTTCCTCTCTTGTTTATCGCCGGCTTCGGACTCCAGAAGCACCTTTTCAACAGGACAATGCGCCAAGGACCGGAACCCCCGCTATTGACCGCTCTGGGGCTCTCCATCGTCATACAAAATACTTTGCTCGTGCTCTTCACGCCCGACGCGCGATTTCTCTCCACGGATCTCTCCGTGCAGACGGTGCGAATTACGGATTCGGTGGTTGTGTCCGCTGTGTATCTCCTCGGTTTTCTGTCGGGCCTTGGCATCATCATTCTTTTGCATGCGTTTCTCCGGGGAACCGCTCTGGGGATAGCGATCCGTGCCTCCTCGGACGACGAGCAAACAGCCAGGCTCATGGGGATAGACACGTATGAAACCTATGCGTATGCCGCGGGAATTGCGGCAGCGACTGCAGGAGTTGCGGGAATTGTCATGGGGATGACGTTCACGTTCTATCCTTCTTCCGGGCCCCAATACCTCATCATAGCCTTCGGCGTCGTCGTGATCGGAGGAATGGGAAGCATGCTCGGCACATTGACCGGCGGCATTCTGTTGGGGCTGGCACAACTCGTTGGAGGGAATTTACTGGGTCCTGGGTACCAGCTCCTGTGTGGATATGCGGTCTTGTTCGCGGTCCTTATCATGAGGCCGCAGGGAATCTTCGGAGGCAAAGTCCACGATTAGGAAAAAATATCGCCTCATCATTGTGATTCTGTGCGTGGCCGTATCGGCGACCCTCCCGTTTTGGGCATCCCGCTACTGGTCGCTCCTTTTCTTGATGTTTTTCCTGTATCTCGCTCTGGCCCAGGCGTGGAACCTGCTGGGAGGATACTCCGGGCTGGTGTCGCTCGGCCAGCAGAGTTTTATAGGCCTCGGTGGCTACACCGTTGCAGTACTATCCGTTTATTACGGAGTGCCTATTTGGTTTTGTCTGCCCATAGCGGGTGTCGTGGCGGGGATGTTCGGATTGGTCATCTCCGGCCCGTTGTTCCGAATGCGGGGCGAGTATTTTGCCGTGGCTTCCTGGATTGTGTCCGAGTCCCTCTCAATACTGTTCAGCAACTGGGCCTATGTTGGCTATGGTTCGGGAATGTTTATCAAACCTGCCTATTCCCTGTCGCTGACTCAAATGTATTACGCTGGGCTTTGCGTGGCAGTGGCGGCGGTTATCACCGTGTGTGGGGTACTGACATCCAAGACGGGACTGGGACTCATGGCCGCGTGTGACAATGAGACAGCGGCGGGAATAGCCGGAGTCGATGTTACGCGGTGCAGATTGTACTCTTTTCTCGTTTCGGCCTTGTTAACCGGGGTTGCAGCCGGACTGCTGTATTCCTACCAGGTGTTCATACAGCCCTACAAAGCTTTCGGCATCGAATGGACGGTCAGAATAGTTTTTATCGTCGTGATCGGCGGCATCGGAAGCATTGAGGGGCCTATCATTGGAGCGGCTATTTTGGTGTGTTTGCAACAGTACTTTTCGGATTACCCCAGCGCCGGGTTGCTCCTGATGGGTTTGACTGCCATGTTGTGCATGCTCCTGGCACCAAGGGGAATTGCAGGGCTCATCAGAGAAAAAACCGGTCTGGAACTGTTCCCGATCCGCTATGGATAGAGGGGTTTTCAAAAGTTGTGTCGGTTTTGATGACGCGAAAGGATCCGAAAACTGTCATTGCGAGGGCGAAGCCCGAAGCAATCTCTAACTAACCAACACTGAGATTGCTTCGCCGTTCCACTCCTCGCAATGACATGATTGGCTGGCCGGAATGTGGGAGAAAGTCATCTACTAATCCGACTGAATTTTCGAGAACTGTTATAGCTCCGCCGACGACGGGATGCGATCCGGTTTCTACATCATCCAGTTCGGCCGCTGGGACATCCATTTTTTCACCAATCGACCGAGCGGTTCTCCAAGTTCTGGAACCATATAAAACCGCGGGGTCAACAGATCGTCGCCCGAGGTTATTATTCCTGCTTCCACCGCTTGCCGAGCCAGCCTGGTGTGCGGATAAATCCTGATTCCCAGCGTAATTTTCATGGCATCCAGATTGAGCGAATCTCCAAATTGCAGGCTCTGCTCCGCGGAATCCATGGTTTCTCCGGGTCCGCCCAGCATGATGAAACCCATAGTGCGTATCCCGTACCGGGCAAGCAGACGGGTCGATTCGCGGACGTCCTGAGGGGTAAATCGTTTATTCATAGCTTCCAGAATCGTTTCACACCCGCTTTCGAATCCCAGGCTCACTTCGACACACCCTGCTCGAGCCATGAGTTCGACGAGTTTTTCATCCATCTTTGCCGGATAGAGAATGCACCTCCAGGAGATGTGAAAATCAGCCTTTGCAATCGCGGAGCACAACTCACGCGCATACGACCCGGGCAAATTGAACGTATTATCCACGAAATAGAAGCGATTGATACCGGACGCCACGCATTCCGAAAGCCAGTGTACTACGGTATGGATTGACCGTTTCCGTAATCGCAATCCCTCGATAGCCGGAGTGGAACAGTAGCTGCACTTCAGGGGACACCCGCGTCTCGTCTGGACCGGCATCCAAAACTCGCCAGTGTGATACTTGGCAGGCGAGATGAGCTTGACGTCGGGTAACGGAAACTGGTCCAGATTGAGGATGAATTCCCGTTTTGCAGCAACTCGCGATCCGGGCACGAGAACACCGGGGGTAGTCGCCGGGTGCCGATCTGACCCAATCCTCTCCACCAGCTGTAAAAATAAAGCCTCACCCTCCCCTGGGATACCTATATCGGCTCCAAGGTAATTCAACGCACTTTCCGGATATATGCTGTACCCGGCCCCTCCCAGCACGATGGGTGCGGAGGAGATCGTGCGGAAATGGCCGATGAGATTCTTCACGTCACCCAAAAATGATTTGGTGTCCTGCATCTGCTGATCGTCAACATTTCTTACCGAAACGCCGATTACCTCCGGGTTGAACTTTCGAACGGCGTGCTCTATGGCTGCATAAGGGTCCGGCTCCTGCATGAGGTCCAGAAGTGCGACGTCGTGGCCCGCGTTTGCAGTCGCTGTCGCGACGCAGGCCAGGCCCAGCGGCCAGGTTGCCATGTTGATCTCTTCTCTGTTTACGGAGACCAGGAGCACCCTGACGGATTTCGCTTCGGAAATCATGATTCCTCTGTGCGAATCGGCTTCAATCCCAAAGACATGATCGCGCCGATCACAGAAATCCCGCAGGCAAGGAGAAACGGCCCGGTGAAAGAACGAGTCGCGTCTGCAAGGTACCCCCCGATCCATGGACCGAGGGCCTGGCCTATTCCGAAGAACAGCGTTATGAACCCCAGTCCTGCCGGAGCCAAACGTGGGCCCATGTAGTCTCCTGCGGTGGCCGCCATGATGGTGGGAATACTCCAAGCAGTGAGACCGAACACAACTGCGGACAGATAAAAGCCCGATCTGCTCTGCAACAGGGCAAAGGCAGCATAGGATATGGCCAGCACAGCATACGCGAGCGCAGCCCCGCGGCCACGCCCCAAGGTATCGGAAAGACCTCCCCAAATCACGCCGCAGAAGATGCTCAAGCCGCCGACCAGCGCCCACAGCCTTCCTGCTTCACTCGGTGCCAGTCCCATTTCCTGACACAAATAGGCTGCAAAAAAAGTCATATAGATGATGTACGAAAAACCATACAGAAAATACACCATGCCGAGATACCAGACAGGCCCCAGTCGATAAATTCTGGCCCAATCCATCGGCGCTGCAGTTGGTCTCGGCGAATAGCCTCCTGCTTCGCTTTTCGCTCCGATCTGTCGCAACCCCAGGTTCTCGGGCCGGTTTCGAATGACCAGTCCCGCTACGCACGCAATAACCAACACTGCGGTCCCCAGATAATACCAGGCACATCGCCATCCAGCCGTTCCGTATGCCGCCATGATTGCCGGCACCACGATTCCGGCGATCATCGTCCCCCCGCCGATTCCTGCTGATACGATGCCCGTGGCAAAGCCCCTGCGTTCCACCGCAAACCACGCGGAACCGAGGGCCATTGCCGGAACATATGCTGCGCCGTTTCCCAGCCCCGTGAGCAATCTCGTTGCAAAAGCAAACCCAAAACTTTCGGCAAATCCGGTGAGTATCATCGTAACTGCCATCAGCAGAAGGGCAAGCGTGATGACCATTCGAGGTCCGAATCTCGCCGCAAGCAGTCCCCCTATGAGCGCCATCACCAGGTATCCCACAAAATTCCCCGTACCCAGTAGACCTAATTGGGTATAACTGAAATTCAACCCGTCCTTCATGGCCGGCAAAATAAGCGTATAGGACATGCGGCCAAATCCGTGAGCGCCGATAGTAACCATGAGTCCCGCGAAGATGACGAACCAGCCGTAGTGCAATTTCTTGTCAGTCATTTCTTGAGCCTTATCTCTTCAGAAGCTGAACGGAACGAGAAGATCGCGCGTGCCACCCTGAGAAGGGGAACCGCGTTGATACGATTCCTGGAAAGATCTGCGTCAGGCACCTGCAGGGAGTACGGGCGAAAACAATCCTCCCTCACGTCTGCGAGGGCGCATACCCGCGGCTTTTGCCGCGACACTTCGGGGGTATGCGCGCCAGGTCGGCACTCCGCCCGTTGTCCCGGAGTTTGTGGCGGAACTGCGCATGCACTGGGGGTTGTAAGTTATTGACCGTGCGTTCAAGGATGCCTGCAAAAGGAAATTTGATAACGCTCGCGGCCGGAGCCGTTGAACGGATCGAGACGGCCCAATTTTCTGCGCTTCCTCAAACGTTGTCAATCCCGAATATCCGGTAATTGTGCGAAAAAGACTCATTTTTTGCACGCTAAAGAGTAAAAAACCCACCCGATTGACTTGCCGGCATCATGGCGAACAGCGTGAGGGTTTTCTGCTCGCGGCGGTTTCCCTCGCAAATTGAGCTTTGGGTGATACCGTGATCCTACAGATTGTTCAGGCATCTATTTTGCATAGTTTCAAAACGGTATTAGTGGTTTTCTGTAGCCTTCAGAATGATGAACCGTATTTTCGATACGAATTGATGATCAAGTGTAATTTGGTGGACCGTAGTGCACAAAATTTGTATGGTGGTGGACTCCCATGTATTGGTCGGCGGGTGCCAGGAAGACAATTGCAGTAGCGGGACGTCCGTTCTCGAACAGAGGTAGCTTATGACGGAATGCAACGTTTTCATGCTAAATGCGGCTCCGCCCGCCCAAGTGGACAGGAATTATTGGCGCACGAATATTTTCGAGGAATTGATGAAGGGGCGGGCGAGATTCGGTTTCTCCAATTTCGAAGGCGCAGATCTTCTGCGGTTGCAGTCAAAAGTGAAGCAAGTGAGATGGGCTCAGCTCAGTGAAGTGGAACGAGAATGCTGGTCTCATGCGGCGTTCCTGCTCAGTGTTCAAGTCGGCGATCATTTGATTTACCTCGATCTCCCCGACGACGCGCAATGCAGCCTTGTCCGCGTGGAAGGTTCGTACGGATATACCGAACGATGGGATCCGGATCTCAAAGGAAACTTCCAGCACACTATCGCGTGTCGTTTCATTTGCACCTTCGGCGCGGACGATCCGATGATCAAGCCTGCCTTTGCGGCACGCCTGAAGGTTCACGGTTCCTGGCACAGAATGTCGCTTGAACGGGAATTGGAAGAGTTTGTGGCTGAATTCAGAGCAAAGGAGCAGAAGACATCTCACGTTTGCTCGCACATTTCGCCTACTTCTGTTGACCCCGTGCGTGATATCGCGGTGGTTCAGCCGGCTTCTCCTCCAGAAACGGACTGCATCCCGATCACGGATCCGCAGGACTTGGGGGACGCAAGAAGCGCAGGATACCTTGCTGCTTTACAGGATGTTATTCGGGCGACCCGAGGGGATGAAAAAGCTCTGGAATCCATTTTCTCGGCATTGAGTCTGGCGAATGTGGGGACCGAGGGCGGAAGTCTGTTCATGGAGAAAACGCGGTTCAAGAGCCGAGATATGCACGAGTTGATAGGATATCTGACAGCGAACAATTACAGCCGCGATAATCTGGAACATCATTCCGCATCGGATGCTCCGGTGATCGATTCAGGAGATCGATCGAATGCTCCGGCATGCGAAATGCCTTCCCTCTGCTCAAGCAGCATGCGTACGTCAGCAGCCCCTGACGCCATCATGGGGCGCGAAGTACCTGAAGCAGCGGCTGATATTGGCTCGTCCGCTCTTTCGCCCCACCCGGTATCAGAGCTTGCCGACAATCGCAGCGTCCGGTTTGACGGCCAGGAAAAAGAGCTGCCACAAGCAACCGAAGCGACGAAGGCGACACACGATAGCGCCCTGAATACGACTTCGATTTCTGAGGAGAACGATTCCGGAGAAATTCCCTCTGAGCAATCGACAGCGCCTGCCGATCAGCCGGTTCTCGCAAAAACCGATGAGACTCAAAGAAAGAAACATGCGACTGAGCTGCTGAGCGCAATGGAGAACCTCATCGACAAAGACTCGGACGAAGACGCCGATGAGTTGGCTCTTCTCAATTTGTTCGACAAGACCGAGGCTGCGGTGAACCGAGAGCAGGGCAGGTCCGGCGAAAGCAGTGCGCCTCCCGGCGCGCTGGAAAAAATGGCTGCGGCGATCGGTGAAACCGACGGACAGGATCTCGATGAAATAGACGTCCTGAATATGCTGTCAGAGGAAGACGCCGCCGGCTTTGACGAAGACGTCAGCCCTGCCTTGGAGGAGGAAGAGGAAGACGAAGAATACGAGGAGACCCTGGCCCAGGAGCTCTTGAGCACCAACGACTTGAAAATGCAGCCCGATGCGGAGGATAGCGGACGGGTGACGCTTGAAGATTTCGTACGCGAACCGATCAAGACATCGGCCAGCCCTCGAAGCGGCGGTCTCACGAGCGAATTCGTCACAGGCGGTGTCGCGGAGTTGGAAGATGTGATGCCCGATTTCAGCGGGGAACCCGAGCCCTTGCTCAAATACGATTTTGAAGTGGGCGAGCGGCTTGCAGAGCCATCCCTGAATTCCTTGTCGGAGATTTCGGAGATTACGGATGCTGGCCAATCGAGCGAAGAAACTGTTTTCGTTGAGACGGAATCCTTCGGCCCTGAGCGGGTAAGAAGATTGCCTCGCAATTATCTCCTGGTGCAGCTCGCGGTTTTTGACGCGGAGAACCCCGGCATAGTCGGTCAGCTCAAAGACATAACGGAACGGGGCCTCCAAATAGCCGGGCTTCCGGCCGAACCGGGCCAGACCAGAAAGCTCCTCATAGAAGCCGAACAATTCGCGGAAGTTATGCCGTTCACTCTTGGCGCAGAGTGCCGCTGGACCAGGATGGATGAACGTGACGGTCTAACAGCGGGTTTCAAGATTGTTTCTCTTGATGAAACCAGCTCGGAACAACTCAAAAAACTGATAGGATTTCTGTCATTCGGCCATTGACGCGCTATCTCGAAGGAATTGTGGAGCACCGCACGATTTCGCAGACATTTCTACCAGTTCTCGAAAACTGTGTCGGATTCTCTCCTAATTCTCGCCCGTATTACTGTGGTCCAATCATGTCATTGCGAGGGGTGGAGCGACGAAGCAATCGTATTCTCGGTCAATTGGAGATTGCTTCGGGCTTTGTCCTCGCAATCACAATCCTCCAATCTGTTCGCGTAATCAAAACCGACATTGCTTTTGAGAATCCCTATAGGCGGGACATGACACTCGAGAATCCACTACATACGAGTGGTACCAATGCGTTTTCAAATACTTGAAATCGGGGAGTAACTTCTTGTAAGACGTTCCTCCCCGAACCCCACCTCAAGAACTTTTAGCACATTCGTATGAGTCGAATGCTGGCGTTCGGTGGGTCTCGGTTTCCTCAAGTGTCTATTTGTAACAGATTACGGTTGCACGATCTTCCAGCTGGTAAATGGTCTCCACCCGATCGAATCCCGCAGCGCGGAACACGGCTTTGAGTCCCGAGATATTCGGAAACCACCAGTTATACATTCTTTCGTGCTGGTCAAGAGTGTCCGGTCTGTATCCCGGAAAGACGAACTCCCACAACGGCATTTCCGCGACACTCTCGTGCTTCACAATTGCGGATTCTACGACAGCGCATTCCCTGGTCGCGGATGCAACGCATCTTGCCGTCCAAAACGGGTTTGAGCAGTGATAGATCACGCCCAAGCACAGCACGACATCGAATGTCATACCCCGCGAGTGCAGATCCGAAACATCCAGCTTTCGGTAGTCGATGTCGAGGTTCAGGACGTCTCTTACGAATTCCGCCTGTTTGAGAAAACGGTCACCCATATCTATTCCCACCACTCGGGCAGCGTTTGCCCGCTTGGCCTGCACACTGAAGAACCCCGCGTTGCAGCCGATGTCCAGAACCGATTTTTTTGAAAGATCGGCGGGGAGATTCGCCGCAATCCGATCCCACAGTTTCTGTAGGTGCGGTAAAGAGTTTTTCATGGTGGAAATGCCGTTGCCGAGGTCTATGCTGTGGAACCAGGGTTCCTCTTTGCCGAGTTCTTCAATTCTGCGTCTAACATCCTCCGGAGAATATGTCTTGCGTTCTCTCATGCTCCTGCTCCCGGCAATTCTCGTGCGGTTCGCGCCATTGTGAGCCTTACACGCCCTGAACAGCATCGCGGACCAATGTCGATCATACACGGATACTCTGGTGACGGCCACAAGAAACGACCTGATACCGTTTCGCTTTCCAAGATGGAACGTGGCGGGCATGTCTCCTTCGATGCGAACGGCACCGCCTGACTGCGCCTCATACCAATGCGCTATCAGACAAGTGAGAATGGATGAAGCCTGTCCTGGCGGGTCTCCGTAGCGAAGCCAGGCCGCGCCGTTCGTAGCTGAGGAGATCCGGCAGGACAGGCCGCGAACCAGCCTTTCAATGTTACTCTTTTGAAAGCGCCTTGGTATAACAGTTCTCGAAAATTCTGTCGGATTAGTTCATGACTTTCTCCCACATTTCCAACCAGCCAATCATGTCATTGCGAGGAGTGGAACGACGAAGCAATCTCAGTTTGATTAGTTCGAGATTGCTTCGGGCTTCGCTCTCGCAATGGCAATGTTGAATCTTCTCCCGTACCCGTATTGACATTACTTTTAAGAATCCCCATAGGTACACCAAGGCTCCATTGAATTAAGCGCAAGGGTGCATTATTTTCTATCCAAAGTGTCTCGGTTCCGGTGATCTTTTGTTGCATTCATCCAGGCCGCACTGCGAAAGGAAGTCACATGCAC
>DATHCX010000110.1:0-7911 GCA_035319325.1 Desulfomonilaceae bacterium | reverse complement strand
TTCGACGCAAAAATCGGCAAGAGCTTTCCGATTCTTTCCGACCGGTACATGAGACCCGATGTGCTCATCATGGTGAATTTCGATGCCACTAGCTATGGCTACTTCGCGAACGACCGGCTTGACCGCAAGGAAATTCCCACTCAGGGCAGATACCAGCGCTGGTTGATATCTTTCCAGACATACGGAGTCGTGGTCCGGGGCCCGCGATCGAATATAGGCATGATCTACGGGCTGCCCACGAGCTAGGCGTTACCGCGGGAGCAGCTTCCGGAAGGAGGTGTCTCCCCTGCACTCCGATAAGTTCCCCGGTCATTCGGAACAAGACCGGCGGGTGTTATCGGCCGCAAACACGATCCGAGGAAATTTCCGGTCTCAAGACCTGCCCCTGGCAGTCTGAAACGTCCGAAACAACGTCAAGAAAATGAAACAAACGGTAGTTTCTGTTCAGGTAAGAGTGGGAAAAGACTGTTATTGCGACCACAGCGAAGCAATCTCCGCCGTTGAGTCTCGAGATTGCTTCGTCGTTTCACTCCTCGCACCGACAGGAGCGAGGCACCTCCCCCGAGTACCTGAATGATTACGAACGGCACGACCTGTTAGCGGGCCTCCCTGTTAAAGGTCCTGACGAAGAAAGGAATATTCATGAGATTTGACTCCCCCTCTCGATGGAATCCCAAGGAGGTTTCCGGAGATGCCGCCGTCACATCGCACGACTGCAAGGTGTACGGATGGTTCTATGCGCGAACCAACGGCACGCTCACGCTGCCTCAACCCGGCGTGGAATTGAATGGCGTAGAGATCGTGGTGGTCAATAACGGTCCCGAGGCTCACGTCATAACCTGCTCGAACGGATATCCGGGCGACCTCAGCGAATTAACCCTCGCTACGGGCCAAACGACCATGCTGGTATGCGGTCCGGTCGGATTCAACAAGTATTGCTGGGCTGTCATGGGCGGAACAGCTGCATAATGGAGGGCACATGAAACCCGTTCCAAGAGATGATAATGGACATCCGCTTCTGAATCGCGGGACAGAGCTCTTTACGTTCAGATTGGTGGGTGTAACGACGTCCATGTCGCCAGTGACACTGCCCACGGATTTCAAAGAAGTGATGCTTCACGTGGAGTCAGGCCCGGAAGTGATTCACGTTACCGGAACGGTTCCACGGTCTATCACCGCCAGGCTTACCAGTTCGGGAGTCAGTTGGGTCGTACCCGTCAGCGGTCCTGACGGATGTACCGTAGCCCACATCGCCGCACCAGAGGGAACGTGCAACGTAAGCATTTTTGCCTGGAGGTAATTATGGACACTCTGTGTTTGCAACCTTCATCAGGGGCCGCAATAGAGTAATCTTCGCAAACGAAGCTTTCTTGCAAGGTGGTTTCATCAATGTCCCACAATGCTTCCGACCGGGAATTACTGGAGCGCCTCATGATTGACGTCGCTGTCATCAAAGACAAGCTTCCGCTGCTGGAAAAGATCAGCAATTGTTTGACCAATCTCAAGGAAAACTGTCGCGTTCGACACGAAGAATTGGAGCGGGCACGCCACGAAAAGCATCAGAAGCATGAATCCAGGTTTTCAGGTCTCGAAGCTGCTCATCAAGTCTCTCGGGCGGTCCTGGAGATGAAGGAATCCTGGAATACCAGGCAAAGGGCGCTATTCTGGTCCGCTGCAGTTGCTGTAGCGACGTTCGGTCAAGTGTTGGCCACCATCATCATTCACCTGCTGTCTTCTTTTTAGGAGATCCCATGTTCAGAGAGTTCAAACAATGGCTCATTGCGTCAACAGTCGGGTGCACTGCCATCGCCGGTGTGCTGTGGTTCAGCCCCTGGATCACTCCTGAGGACCCGAGTTCCCTCCTTCGTTACGTCATGATTCGTGTCACCGCTGTTCTCATAGGCTTGATATCGCTGAGCGGCGGCATGCTGTTCGTGAACTTTATCACTCCTGACGATTGGATGGATGAAATTGGAAAAGACCAAGTTGCTTCTGCGATCCTTATGTCTGCTGTGGTTCTGGTTATTGGCGCAATCCTGTGCTGGACCTGAGAGCTGGGGGCTCAGCGAGTTCTACAAAGAGTCACTCAAGAGACAGCTGAATTTCATCATAGCCAAACACCCAAGATACACCTGGGGAGGCGCTGAAGATTTGCAAAAAGGCCTCGACTGCTCGGGTTACCTCTACCTCGCGAGCAAATGGGCCGGCATTCCCGGCATCACTCGGACCACGTCGTACCGCATGGCTCTGGGATTGGGAGGCTGGGTGGGTGAAGACATTGATCCCGACGAATCGGAGGAATGCGATCTCCCTTTTTGGACCTTCAAGGAAGACAGGCCGTACGGACATGTGGGTGCGTTCATCAGACATGTGGACGGCGGCCTGAAGGCAGCACACGCGGGATTTCACCGAGGCGTAGTGCTTCAGGAGTTGGACGGCACTCTTATAACAAACCTCACCAAGGTTCGAAGACTCACGATAGGAGACTAACATGGAAGCGACAAAGGTTTGGTGGAAGTCTAAAACTATTTGGGTAAACCTCATTGCGCTCGCAGGGTCGGTGGTAGTGAGCCTGGGAATAGACCCTTCCAAGTGGGCCGAAGTTTCCACCGTAGCCCTTGCGGCGGTCAATCTGATTCTGCGGTTTGTGACCAAAGAAGAGATTACCTTGCAACCTGAAGTACGCTAGCGACTTTCACGTGTACCGGCGAGCACCGGAGATGTCGGTGAATGCCTGTGATGCCCCTTCCTCCTCCCTCCCGAGAGGGAGGGGACTTTTTCCCGACAAGCCCACGTTGCGTTACTTCGTCTGCACGTCGCCGGGACGTTCCGGATGTCGGTAGGAGCTTTTTTAACAGCCTCCTTTTTCAAATGGAGAGTGATTCATGGCCGGACAAAGAGGAAAGACAAGAAAGCCTTCGTTTTCTGACCGGGAAGTACCTGTGGCTGCTCACCAGGCCGAGACGAGAGATTGGTCGGAAATCAAGCATTTCAGTCCAAGAGATTTCACGTGCACATGCACAGGATTCTGCGACCATCCCGCGGCTATTTCCCTGGACCTTGCAAAGAAACTGGATCTGATCAGGGAACGTCTAGGCAGGCACATCACTATCTTATCGGGAACCAGGTGTACCCGCCACAACAGACGGATAGGCGGAACGCTGAACTCGCCCCATGTCCCGAAGAACGGGATCAGCCACGCCGCGGACGTTCATTGCCCTGATTCCAGTTTCAGGTTCGCCTTCATCCTAGCCGCTTCGTCTTTGTTCAAGAGAATCGGCATCGGGAAGGATTTCATTCATGTCGACGACGATCCGGAATTGCCTCCGGATGTCATGTGGACATACGGGCCTGACAGATCCAGCGCTAATGCCATTTCGCTTTCAAATACGTGAAATCGCGGAAGGCACTTCTTGTAAGAAGTTCCTTTCCGAACGCCATCTGAAGCACTCTTATTGGGATTCTCAAAAGAAATCGCGGATTGGCTTTGCGAGATGCCACAAGCAGGTCATTGCGAGGGCAAAGCCCAAAGCAATCTCGTTCGCCAAAGCGAGATTGCTTCGTCACTACGCTCCTCGCAATGACCTGCTTGACCATTGTACATGCAAGGGAGGGCTCATCAATCCAACAATACTTTCGAGAATTACTGTAGCAATAGCCGGAAGCTGGATACTCACGTTACATACGAAGAAGGAAGGCATACATGGCTGCAATACTTGTGGACAAACTGATTGCGACACCCGGAGCTGCTCCCGAAGAGGGTTATGATCCCGTTTCCCAGGCAGGGTATTCCCAGTGGCGTGTGGGGGATGAAGCCCGATTCTCCGTCATCGTCTCAGAGGATTATCGAAAAGGAAGCGATTACTTCCTGTCGCTCAGGGAATCGTCTCCGTCCGCTTCCGCAAAGCACGGGTGGCAAGTAGCCACGTCGCTTCTCAGGTGCGGGCTCCATGCGACCAACGAGCAGACGGCATATCAGACGTTTTCCTGCGAGTTTTCTGCCGATACAACGCCGAATCAGCTCACCTCAAGAAAATTCGCGGTGACCGGCTCGGTATCTCCGGGCATAGTCGCAGGATTGCCCGTCCAGGCGCAGGACATCCTGTCGTTCAGACTTACTCGAGTGAGTGCCTCAGTGGACGAAGATCCTGAGCCCATAAGAATTTTCGGCATTGCCCTCGAGGTGTACACGGACAGCACACGGCGGTCCGCCTGCGCCGGACGAGTGGGCAAGATCATCGATGCGGTGCGGGATCTTTTCAATGAAAGCACAGCCGGCTTTCTGTCAGATGATTTCATTTTGCGCGGAATAAACAGGTGCCAGCAGGACCTGGCGCAGGAGGACTACTGGCGCACGGAAAGCTGCATTCCGTGCGTCGCCGGGTCATACAGGGTCAACTTGATGACGGCCATCCCGAACTACCAGAGACTGCACCAGGTCTATTTCAACGGCCAGTGTTTTCCCATGACTCCTTTGGGCAGCTTTTCGGAGTTCGAGGAACTCAGGACGGGGGCAAACGTTTCCGGTCAGCCGGAATGCTACGTAGTTCAGAATGATTCTCTCTTTGTGTGGCCAACTGCTTCGGCAGATCTCGCGTCTGGGTTTTGCGTGTATCATTCGTATCTGCCCGACGACCTGACTTGTTCGGACGTCAACCCCAATCCACCCCTACCCAGGGCTCACGACATTCTTTTCGTGTACTACGTGCTACGAGAAGCCTTTCTCAGGGACCGACACGCACCCGGTGCTGACGTCAAATTTCAGGAATATTCCGTGCTGTATGAAAGGGAAAAGCAGAAATTATTAGGAGAAGCCACTCAGACGAACCTTAAAGTGAGATCGTACAGATGAAACGACCAAGTATTGCTTTTTGTAAGTTCGGTGCTGGATTTCATGACCAAGAGAGATTGCTTCGTCGCTGCGCTCCTCCCAATGACAGGCCCGAGCAGTGCCATTGCGAGCGAAGCGAAGCAATCTGCTCCGACAAAAATGTGCGACCTGATTCAAGAACACCTGTACTAATAGCAATTAGTTTTCAACTACTTGACATCGTGGGGGAACTTCTTCTAAGAAGTTTCCCCACGAACCCCACCTCAAGAACTGTTAGCACTCACCGGCATCTGCATTTCCGCTGAGGGAATGCAGATGCCGGCGCATGATAGAAGTTTCTAAGAGGGGGTTTGGGCGGGACACTCTTTACAAATCGGGTCCCCCCAATCTTACTTTTTTGAAAGCGCATTCGTATAAGTTCCATTCCGAATTGAGAGTTCGACGGACAGGAACGCGACTGCTTTCTGAAGGAGGGTCTAAAGTGACTCAAGAGCCATACAGAATGGTCAACCTTTTTGATTGGTTCGGCGGAATTCAGGGAGGACACGAAAACCCGCTGATATTTCCGCAGAATGCTCTGGCGTCCGGAGAAAATGTCGACCTGACCCACGGCGGCTTAAAAAACAGAGGGGGAACTACCGAGATCACCTCCGGTAGTTTGCCCAATGGGACGGTCAAGGCTTTGCGACAGGTGCGGTTTCCGACAAACGAGGCTTCCTATTTGATAGCACAGGTCAAATGGGAATTGACCGATTTGACGCCCATGACGGAGGGCACGCCATGCTGGGGTCATTCCGCAATATGGGACCCGGTGACGAGGCTGATGATCGTGTACGGCGGGAATTACGGCACCCTGAACGATCCTGATTACACGTCCGATGTTCGGTCATACGATCCTGAGACGGACACTTGGGCTGCAATAACCACCACGGGCGATCCTCCCGAAGCCAGGATGGGCGCTGTCGCGGTCTACGATCCTGTAGACCGCTTCATGATCGTACATTCCGGGTTTGGAGAGACCAGCGGGCGGCTCAACGACACCTGGACACTGGACCTTGCCACATATGAATGGGTGGAGCGAACCACCACGAACACACCGGACCCCAGGGGTTCCGCGGCCGGAGTCTACAGGACAGCGAACGATACCGTTGCCATGTGCGGCGGCTCCATATCCGGCGATGTGGACGACGTATCCACCGTGTATATCCTCGACCCATGGGACTGGTCGTGGACGACGGTTCCGAAAATCGGGGGGCCGGAGATCAATCCAGGGCAGCGCAACGGGCATACGGCGGTGTACGATCCTGTTGGCGATCGCATGATCATCATGGCCGGGCAGGATTCGGAGCAGTATTTTGCAACGGTGTGGAGCACGGACTTTTCCGGGTATTGGACCGAACTTCAAGATATTGGCGCTCTTATGGCAGAGCCGAGTTGGGGGCCAGCGGGTAACGCAGCGGTCTGGTACAACGGCCAGATGTTCAGCATGTTCGGACAGGCCGTGGACATCAATCACGACGAAAGAGATCTTCTGCTTTACACCGCGTCAAGCAATTCATGGGTCATAGCAGACGTCGGCGGGAACACTCTTCCCAGGATGAATCATACTGCGGTGGTCACGGATGACGGTGTAATCATCTGCTACGGCGGGCAAATTTTCGATGACTATCTCAATTTCACCACCACCGGAGAAACCCTTGTCCTGTATGGAGCCTTCGCCACCACGGGAGCTCAGGGACCCACCAGGAACAAGCTCTTTGCATCCCCGGATCATCTCCCCACCCAGACGGCAGAGTTTACGGAGATCTACGATCTGGGATCGAATGCAGGGGTCGTCTCCATCGATGTGCTGAACGACCGGGCAGTCATAACGGAAGGCATTGCGAATTCTCCTCTGGTCTTTCCCGGGTGCATGTCCGACGACGCTTCGGACTGGGCGACCCCGAAAGCGGTGCTCGCGTCCCCTGACGGCGTGAACTATTACGACATATCCGCTCAGGTGTGTGACAAGGACCCTGATACCGTGGCGGACGTGGCGAACATCCAGACCACGGGGAACATCGATATATGTCTGGACATGCCGAAAGTTCAGGCCCTGTCCATAGAAATGCATGTGCCCAATTCCGGGCTGCCCGTTGAAAATCAGGTGTTCACCAGCACGGCAAGATTTGACGATGAAACCAAGATCGATAGGCAGGATCTCAAGGGAACCGTCGACCAATGGTACAGGGACGCTGCGGGTAGTGGACATTTCGAGGCGGAAGAGATTGACATAGATGCAGGTCCTGCGGTGGACAAGGGTTCCGGGAAAACCGGGATTCCCGCCACAGGCCATGGATTGACTGCGGGACAGAGAGTCAGGATCTACGGCACAGTCCATTATAACGGAACCTATGTCCTGGACGCGGCCACCTCCATCAACGAACTCGTCATAACCCACGGCTATGCTGCCGAGACATTCAACGCGGGCACCGAGAAGGTGCGCCATTGCCTGACGCTCGGGCCCGACAACGATTGTCCTTTAGTCCTTGCCGGTACGGTGGTGGTCTTTGCGGATGCTTCCCCTAGCATCTCTTCCCAGGCAGGGGACGGTGACGGTACCAGCGCAGTGACGCTCGATGCTGACCACGCCACGGCAGAAGTGACCGCGATATACGGCGCTGCCGTGATTGACGGTTTGCTCACCGTGAACAGCGTTCCCGGAGCAAACATGATTTCCACGTTCAGTAAGACACTGGACGCGAACCCCTTCATAACGGGACCCATCGTCAGCATCCGCCAGGTGATCAGCGCTGCGGATATTGCCATGAGCGGGAATTACGTTCAACTCACCATCGAGTCGGCAGATGCGGCGAATGTCGGGACAAATCATGCGGATATTATCAAAATTCTGAATATCAGCATTGTGGAGAGGGACGGTGACACCGGAGACGGGATTACTGTGCCCACTACGTTGAAGATGCTGCCCAATCCGCGCTATCAAAACAGTACCAGTATGATCGGCTTCGGGGATTCCGTGACCACGGTACTGACGGAATACGCCATAGACGAGACAAAAGATTATCTCGTGTGCATGGACT
>DATHCX010000109.1:0-9948 GCA_035319325.1 Desulfomonilaceae bacterium | reverse complement strand
ATATGCACACGCCTGGCCTTTTCCGCTAGAAACACGGCCGCCTGACCCGCGGAATTGCCGCCACCGACCACAATCACTTCTTCTCCGCCACACAACTGTGCTTCGACGAAGGTCGCGCCATAGTACACTCCCGCTCCCTCAAAGCGTGACAAATTCTCTAACGGCGGCTTCTTATACTTCGCCCCGGTCGCAATCACGACCGTGTGCGCCGGAATCCGAGCGCCATTCTCCGTTTCGACGACGCACGGTTTGCGCTTGCAGTCGAGCCGGGTGGCCTCGGCAATCAGTGTCTGAGCGCCAAACTTGTGCGCCTGGTTGTATGCGCGAGTCGCGAGCTCCTGGCCTGAGATCCCGGTTGGGAACCCTAAGTAATTTTCGATTCTTGAACTTGAACCGGCCTGACCACCCGGCGAGCTCGATTCCAGCACCAAGACTTCAAGCCCTTCTAACGCACCGTAAACGGCTGCCGCCAGTCCGGAGGGGCCGGCGCCGACGATGACAAGGTCGCGCACCTGGGTTTGGTCGACGCCCTCGTTAAAACCGAGACAGTCGGCAACTTGACGGTCGCTAGGGTTCCGCAACACCAGCTCACCGCGGTAGATCAGCACAGGTATGTCGCTGGCGGTGACACCAAAACCATCCAACAGAGTCTGTACGTCCGGGTCGCGTTCCAGGTCTATGTAGGAGTAGGGGTGGCCGTTGCGCATTAAGAATTCTTTGATTCGAAGCGTACCAGCAGAATGCCTCGATCCGATGAGCACAACATCGCCTACGCCGGCTGCCACCAACTCAACCCTGCGGAGAAGGAAAGCACGCATCAGGATCTCGCCGAGCTCGGCGTCAGTCTGGACCAGAGCGAGCATTTGTTGGCGATCGAGTTCAATCACCTCGCCTGGTTGTTTGACACGCATTCGAACGAGAGACCGGCGGCCCGAAAGCATGTTGACTTCGCCCGTGAACTGACCCGGACCATGGACGGTGACAAGGGTTTCGGTGCCAGAAGAGGGGCGAACAATCTCAAGCTCACCAGAGACGACTACAAAGAACGGTACGGCGCTGTCTCCCTGCTCGACAAGCACCTCCCCGCGCTGAACCGCACGCATGTGCCCGTGCGCTGCAATGAGACTGATCTGTGCCGGCGTCAATATCGGAAATATCTGCTCAGTGCGAGAGGTGGTCAACGGAAGCCCACTGAGTCCATTGTTCATTGAGGTTCCTTTCTGGTGCGGCTGGCTGTACCTCTTAACATTTTCGGCGATCAGGTTGCGCGCGCCATCCTCCCGTAGACAGTAGAGCTTGGCAGTGACAACAATTCTGAACAGCACACGGCTGTTCTTTGCCTGGTACATAATTCAGTTGGCCTATAGTCTGCACAGCTGTGCTGCCATTTTGTTCTTCTTCTCGCTGGCCTTCTCCTCTTGCTTTGCTCATCTTCTCAATGACGTAAAACATCATCGGGATCAGAAATATGGCGATCCCGGTTGCCGCGAGCATCCCGCCAATCACCGTCGACCCCATCACTTCCCGTGCGATGGCGCCGGCTCCGCTGGCAAGGGCCAGAGGAACACAACCGAGGATGAATGCGAAGGAGGTCATCACGATCGGACGGAGCCTGAGCCGCGCTCCGGAAAGTGCTGCGTCTGCCAGATCTTTGCCCCCTTCGTACTCGCTTTTTGCAAACTCAACAATCAATATGGCATTTTTCGCGGCCAACCCTATCAAGACTATCAACCCGATCTGCGCATAAATGTTGAAAACCATTCCACGGCCCAGTAGAGCCGCAAATGCGCCGCACACGGCAATGGGTGTGCTGAGCAAGACGCTGAAGGGCAGGGACCAACTCTCATAAAGGGCGGCGAGAATGAGGAAGACGAACAGCAGGGAGAGCGCAAATATGGCAGCCGGCGGGACCCCTTGCTGGGCCAATTGTTCCTGGAATGACATGCCCAAATAATCGAAGCCCATGTCTGAAGGCATGGATTCTCTAAAAACTTCTTCCAGAGCGTTCATCGCCTGTAACGTGCTGTAGCCCGGCGCAGTCGTGGCATTTATCTGCGCCGACCGGTACTCGTTATAGCGCATGGTGAACTCAGGGCCCAAACGCCGTTCAGTGCGGGTCACCGCCGCAAGCGGCACGGGCTCGCCGTCGGAGTTCCGTACGTAAAACTGGCCCAACTGTTTTACCTCCTTCCGGTAGTCCCCTTCTGCCTCTACGTAAACCTGCCACTGCCTGCCGAAGCGATTGAAATAGTTTACGAACTTCCCGCCCATAAACGCTTGCAGCGTGCCATAAACGTCCCCCAGATCCACACCCTGGCTCAACACCCTGTCTCGGTCCACGTCAACAAAGTACTGAGGTACGGCTGGCAGAAGGGTTGTAAATACTCGCGCAAGCTCTGGCCGCTTCTGGGCGGCTCCGATGAACTTCCGGGTATTCTCGGCCAGGAACTCAATGTCCTTGCCGGCACGGTCTTCGAGAATGAAGGTCACGCCTCCCGCAGTACCTACTCCCTGGATGGCCGGTGGGGAAAAGGCTACTGCAGTTCCATGCGGCAGTTGGCTGAATTCGCGGTTGAGGCGACTGATGACGGCTGCCGCCTTCTCGCCGGGTCGTTGCCTTTCGGACCAGTTCTTGAGTTTGATGAAGAAAAACCCACTATAGGTGTTGCGCACGAAGCTTAGGAGACTGAAGCCGATGACCGAGGTACAGTCTTCCACTCCCGGAGTGTTCATGATGATCTTCTCTACTTGCTTGCCCGCTTTCGAGGTACGTTGAAGTGAGGCGGCGTCCGGCAGTTGAATCACGGCGTATATATAGCCTTGATCCTCTTCGGGCAGAAAGCCGCCTGGTATCTTTGTACCGATGAGACCTAGCCCTACAATCATGACAGCAAGAATGACAAATCCGATCACCGCTTTTCGGATGATGCCTCGGGACACGTTGACATAGCCATTGATTGCAAGTCCGAACAATTTATTGAACGAGTTATAAAACCAACCTAACGGACCCCTCGTCTCGTTCTTGGGACGGAGAAGGATGGAGCAAAGTGCAGGGCTCAACGTCAGTGCATTGAAAGCGGAAAGAAGCACCGAGATCGCGATAGTGACGGCAAACTGCGTGTATAGCCGGCCGGTAATGCCGGGAATGAATACCGTTGGCAGAAACACGGCTGCAAGGACGAGGGCGATTGCCGCAACGGGTGCGGCAACCTCCTCCATCGCCTTGAGCGCGGATTCCTTTGGCGGCATTCCATCATCGATGTGGCGTTGCACTGCCTCGACAACGACAATGGCGTCGTCAACTACGAGCCCGATTGCAACTACCAGTCCCATGAGGGCGATCGGATTTATCGAGAAGCCGAGGACAGGAAAAAAAGCGAAGGTACCTATGAGCGACACCGGCACGGCGACCATAGGAATGAGTGTGCCCCTCCACCCCTGGAGGAAGATGAACACAACAATGATCACGAGGAGCATCGCAATGAATAAGGTCAGGACGATCTCTTTTATCCCTTCGGTGATGGAAACGGTGGTATCGAGTGCTATTCCATAATCGAGGTCGGCGGGAAAGGAGTCCTTGAGTTTGGCCATCGCTTTCTTGGCACCTGTCGCCGCTTCCAGAGCATTCGTGCCCGGAAGTTGAAAGACCGCCAAAATTGCAGAAGGCTTGCCGTCGAAACGTCCCTGAATGTTGTAATCCTGGGCTCCAAGCTCAAGGCGGGCAACGTCCCTCAGCCTAACAAGGGAGCCGTCGGGATTGGCGCGAAGCACGATTTCGCCGAACTCTTCCGGGGTTACAAGTCGTCCCTGGGCGCGGATGGCATAGGTGAAGTCCTGACCAGGAGGACTTGGTTCGCCTCCCACCTCTCCCGCAGGGTTTACGGTGTTCTGTTTCTGCAGCGCAGCCACGATTTCAGGGACTGTAATATTGAGCTTGGCTAACTGATCCGGACGCACCCAGCAGCGCATGGCGTACTGCCCCGCGCCAAAGACCGTGACGCTAGCGATTCCCCGTACCCGAGTCAATTGGTCAACCATGTTGATGTAGGCGTAATTGGCAAGGAAAGTTGCATCATGGGTGCCTTTCGGGGAATAAAGAGCCAAGAGCATGAGAGGCGTGGTAAGGGACTTTTGGACCGTCACACCGAAGTTTCTCACATCGACCGGGAATTGACTTTCTGCTTGGGATTCTCTGAGTTGGGCTAGTATCTGGTCGGTGTTGGGATCGGTCTTCACGTCGAAATTAACAGTCAGACGCATTAAGCCATTGTTGGGGTTGAGGGAATACATGTAGTTCATGTTGTCTACGCCGCTCATCTGCTGCTCGAGGGGGGTGGCCACAGACTGCTCGATCGTCAAGGCGTCGGCTCCAACATATGTAGCCTGCACGAGGATTTCGGGTGGGATAATGTTGGGATACTGAGCGATAGGCAATCCCGCCATTGCGACCAGACCGACAATTACCGTGATGATCGCAATTACCATCGCTACGATAGGGCGTCTGATAAAGAAGCGGTACATAACGCTTATCTCCCCGCTGTCGCAGGCAGGTGTTCCGGCTTCGGAGAGGCTTCAGGGGCAGCTGCGGAAGAGGTCGGGGTAACAGGCTTCGGGTTTACGACCATCCCTTGCTTTACTTTCTGGATCCCCTCAACTACCACTCGTTCGTCGGGTTTGAGGCCATCTTCGATTTCCCATAGGGAACCATAACGCTCTCCAGGCTTTACGTTCCGGATATCCACTTTGTTTTCGCTGCCCACCACTGCCACCTGGTATCCTCCCTGGAGTTCGGTCACGGCCTTCTGAGGTATAAGTAGCGCTCCTCTCTTAGTGTCGATCAAAACGCGGGCTCTTACGAACTGACCGGGACGGAGGAAGTTGTTCGGATTCGGAAAGAGCGCTTCAACTCGAAGTGTTCCTGTCCTTACATCTACCTGTCGGTCAAGCGTGTAGAATTTCCCTTTGTGAGGATAGACCGACCCGTCTGCCAATATCAGTTCTATGTCCAGCTTTTTTGCTTCAGAAAGAGGGTCGGAAGGGAATCGCTTCATCCAACTGATATATGCCTGCTCATTGATCGTGTAGTAGACCTTTATCGGGTCTAGTGTTGAAACGGTCGTCAGTTCTCCGCCCTGAACTGAAGGACCAACAAGGTCACCTACCTGCGCCTTGGCAATGCCGGCCACACCATCGATGGGAGAAGCGATTTTTGTGAAACCAAGGTCGAGCCGGGCCTTCTCTACCGCAGCCTTGGCCGAGAGCACTTGCCCCTCAGCTGATTGATCGGCAAAGACGTAAGTATCCAGGCTTTGCTTGCTTATGGCGCCCTGATCGAAGAGAGGTTTTTCCCGGAGGAGGTTGGCATGAGCATCATTATACTGAGCCTGCATCTGGGCAAGAGTGCCTTCCGCTTGGTCCAGGGCGGCCTGGAATGGACGGGGATCGATTTCGAAGAGCACCTGATCCTTTTTGACCACGTCTCCTTCGTTGTAATCCTGTTTGATCAAGTAGCCTGTGACCTGTGCGCGGATGGTGGCATTAACCAGGCCGTCCGTCGTGCCAACCCACTCGTGCACGATCGGGACATCCTTCTGGACGACCTTCTCAACCTCGACGACCGGCGGCGGCGGAGTAGCTGCTGGTTGTTCTTTGCTGCACGCGGAAAGGGAGAGGAGCGTGGCACAGACCAGAACCCACAGTACGCTGGGTATTGTCACGACGCATCCGGGATCTATTCCGAGTATTTCTTGGCGCTGCATATTTCGCATCCTCTCAACGCACTTCGCCCTCTTTACGGCGCCTGGCTATTTATCGGAAACGTGGTCGCGGCAATAAAAAGGGCGGCCCTGGTCTAGACAAAGAGCTGTCGTCGCCTAACCTTAACTGTTCACGTGTTGCGTTGTGCATAACCATTAAGTAACCGCGACCTGTCGTTCCGAACTAATTGATGGCTCCAAATCGTGCACCGTTTTATCGCCATTTGTCACGGATCAAGTGTCATCTGGTGATTCGCTGCAATACCTGAAGTTATAGTAATTTCCTCTCGTTCCGCACTGATTGACAGCTCGATACCTGGCCGGCCACAAAATTTTGTTCATTTGGCCCATTCCTCAATTTCGTCCTTTTCGCTTTAGATGCTCCGACGACAAGAAAGATTCTCAGACTGAAAATGGATCCGAATTGCGGCGACGCTTACCCCTGAGTCGGGGAAAAAAATCGGCCAGTCACTAAGATATTTAGATACTTAACGTGTATGATGACCTGCCCCCTAAAACTGGTCCGGGTTCAAGTTAATCTGTGTGGAACTCGGTTCAGACAGGGAGGTCAGGATGAGGCGGAATGGGAATCTTTCTTTCAAGCTTATTCATGGATTGGGAACCGGTCTCCGAACATAGGATTTCCGCTCTAAACGGCAGGAAGTTTATCGGGCAGCTTTTCGGCTCGGTCCAACTTTCATGGCTTTTATAAGAATATTAACAACCCCGTCCGTTTCTACGGAATTATAAAAGGAGTCAAGAAGAGTTAATTGCCGATATCGCGAATACGGTCACACTGAATCCCTATTATGGCTGAGAAAATTGAGGCTGAGATAACTTCACACAATTTAAAAGAAAATTGGCGTGACCTGCCCAACGTCCCTCTGCGTCTTTGTCATGAACGATTGCTTTTTGTGCCCGCCAGGGTGTGCCTATATCTCACTGGTTTTCGGATTGCGGTGCCGGCTGGTGGAGGTAAACGTCTCGCTGAGGCACTGAGAACATGATTCCGGCGTGGTTGAATTCTGTAAGAATCGCACGATTGACTTCATGCAGCGCTCTACCCTTCTGCCTGGGTTCGTGGATCCAACATAGAAGCTCGAATTCGAGCCCTGATTCTCCAAACGCCCGGAATCGCACCCTCGGACTAGGTTCATCGGTCACCAGGGGATTTTCTTGAGCGGCCTTCAAGAGAAGTGCTTCCACTTGGTCTGCGTCAGAATTGTACGACACCGAGACTTTAGTCCTTACTCGAAATTTCGGGTTAGGAGCACTTTCATTGACAATTTTCGAATTGGCCATGACAGCGTTCGGAATCGTGACGAGAACGTCATCTCTGGTGATGATTTTGGTGCTCCTCAGCCCGATGTGCACAACCTCTCCCCGTTCACCTGAATTGAGCACTATGTAATCACCCGTTCTGAAGGGTCGATCGAGAAATACATTAATGCCGCCGAAGAAGTTGGCCAACATGTCCTTGGCGGCCAAGGCTACGATCACTCCCGCCAAGCCGGCAGATGCGAGAAACGGCGTTAGATTCACCTGCCAGACAGATAGGACAGCAAGCACCCCCATAATACAGATAAGTGCCATGCCAATGTTCTCGGTGAGACGAAAGACCTCCGCCACGTGGGGATGCGATTGGCTGAGCCTCGTGCAAAACAAAGAAAGAATACGGCCCAGAGCCAAGGCCCATATAATCGCTAGGGCTGTTTTGGCTGCCCCGGCCAGCGCAAAATCCACGGCCGGTGAGGGCATAATCCACTGAATTTCGGTAAGGACGCCAACCAGAACTACGGTTATCCACAGTGGTAGATGGATAATTTTGAGGAGCTGTCCCTGTATCCCCATGCCTGACCATCGGCATACGGCCTGTACCGCGCGGTTCCCAAGAACTCGGACCCCCCGGGCAGCTGCGACCGTTACCAGTGCAATGATAATCGCACCAATAACCTGGGCTTCTGCTCCAGTAATTCCCTCGTGGGCCAGTAATTGGTTGAAGATCTCCATCTGAACCTCCTGTGGCTGGCACTCCGGTAGGTCCACCGCATCCTCTTATCGGAAAACCGGATTGAGAAATAGCACAGCTAAAAAGTATCTCATCGACTCAAGCCTCTGAAGCACTGTCGCTAGAAATAGCCTGGCAGTCAAGCCAGATCGAATGTTGTAACCCGAAGGCTTCTACGCAGAAGTGGATCAGAGTAGTTTTTAGGAAGCGACTGATTTCCTTTTTTTGTGGAGCACGGCTGATCACAGGGAACTAATCTAAGACTAGCGTGTCTTTGGAGTCATTATTCATTTTTTCGCAATTGGCGACGAAGGGGGAGTAATCAATTGTTAACGAACTGGGCCAAATTCGAATATTTCCTTCCGGAACAACCTCACGCAGTGCGATGAGCCCTGTACGTTAAGCAGACCAGGTTGAACTCTCAAAATTTAGGACTATAGGCAAACGGCGGGGCCAAGGAGCCGCAGCGCTAGTGTTCGTGGTTCTGTCGAACCGTTAGATGAGGAGATTGTGACACGAATTACGCCGAGCTTGGTGCCTTGTGGATGTCCGTGTGCAGCTACTTCGCCAAAAAGGAGGAATACTTATGGCAAAAATGAAAGCGGTGCAAGTACGAAAGGCGGGAGCGGACTTCGAAGTAGCGTAACGTGAAATTCCGGAACCCGGCTTGGGACATGTGAGGATCCGCTGATTATGGGCAAGAAGCGCATCCAGGGCTGGGCGAGTGGGACCCCAACCGACTCTGAGCTCACAGGCTTCGAGCAGCAGTCGTTCGGCGGATAAAAAAGGCTTAGAAAAATGACAGATGCACGGAAAACGGTGATCGTGACCGGCGCCTCGCAGGGAATCGGAGCAGGTCTTGTGAGGGCTTTTCTGGATCGCGGTTACAACGTGGTGGCGGGCAGGCCGCACTCAACTCGGGCCGTTAGGCGTCATGAAACATATGGCTGAACAGGTTCAAGTAAACCAATATGCCGAACCAAAAATGAAAGGAGACAAATATGACAAAGACAAAAAAGAGTATCGTATTCTGCCATGGGCTCTGGGCCGATGGCTCCTGCTTCAGTAAACTGATCGTTCCCCTTCAGGTGGAGGGGTATGAATGTATTGCGTCGCAGCACGGCCTCAACACAACGGCGGAGGACGTTGCCGTAGCGAAAGAAACCATAGGCCGGGTCAGCAGTCCTGTTATTCTCGTCGGCCACTCTTACGGCGGAAGTGTTATCACCGGCGCCGGAACCGACGATCGTGTTGTCGGGCTGGTTTACATCGCCGCGCTCGCACCGGACGCCGATGAAACGACTCAGACACAGCAGTCCAACTTCCCGAAGACCGACATTTTTTCCCACGTAGAAGTCGTCGACGGACGTATCTGGCTGCGTCCGGAAGGCACAAAGTATTTCTGCGGCGACCTTTCGGAGCAGGAGCAGAAGCTCGTTTGGGCAACCCAGGGCGCACCGAAACCCGATCTGTTCGAGGCAAAAGTCGGGGGAACTGCCTGGAAGTCGAAGCCGAGCTGGTACATCGTCGCCAAACAAGACCGAACCGTTCATCCCGATCTGGAGCGCTTCTTCGCCAAGCGCATGGGCGCAACCACCTCTGAGGTCGACAGCAGCCACGTGCCGATGCTTTCCCAGCCGGACTTCGTGCTCAACGTGATCCGCAAGGCCGCTAACGCCTAAGAAATCGTGGAGCCAACCGCTCCTTGGCGTTGCGCGTCGATGTCGATCCTGATTAGTGTAGTTCCAACTGAAGCGCAGCCTTTCCCTGGTTTCACGACAGCCTCAGAAGGGTTGAGCAACCACGCGTGCTTTCTTTAGGTAATCGTTACGTCCCGCAAGAACGGACGGTCGTGGTTTTGTAGTCCAATCTGTCCTTTGACCAAGGCTCGACCGATTTTCAAAATCGAATGGAATATTTTCCGGCGATTGCTGTAACGTGGCATCAAGCTTTCTAAAAAAAATGACGCGGATTGGAAGTGGTAATGATTCCAACCCAAACCAAGAGGCAACGCAAATACCAGCCTGCCCTCGTCCCATTTTTTTGGACGGAATCGCCTTCGCACGGCCTTAAGAGCTACTTGGCCAAAGGGACAAACGTAGCGCCCTTTAGCTCACCCGGAACAAGTGCATCCACATAGCACCAGACCCATCCTTCTCCGGGTTCGATGGAGCGCATCAGCGG
>DATHCX010000108.1:0-48012 GCA_035319325.1 Desulfomonilaceae bacterium | reverse complement strand
CGCCATGCCTTCGTCCAGATAATGGAATCCCCTGATAATGGCAGGTTTGTCAAACTTGGGGAGAGCCTGCTGGCGATCATATGCATTGAGAAGACTTTCGTTCCTAAATTCTGAAAGATACGCTTCGAACGGCTTGAATATTTCAATGGATTTCTCGAAGTATTCAACATCGGGAACCTTTCTCGCTTCACCTATCGAAATGTCGTACGAGTCAATGAAGACTTCGTCCGGATGCGTACCGGTGGCTATTTCAAATCGGACGGTGTTCCTGTCCCTGTTGCGCGGGGGAAGGCTGAAGAAATCCACATTCACCCCAATCCCCGGAAACTGTTTGTCGATTTTTTTTTGGAAGGCTTTCTGGAGAACGTCCTCTGCAATTTCAACGGGTTTGCTATTTTTATCGTACAGCTCGGGGAATCGAAACGCCTCTTTCATCAGATCAAAATACTCCATCATCTCGCCAATCCTGAAATCCCCACGAGGCCTGCAATTCTGGTTGAACGTATAGCTATTCATGCGTCGATCACCTCTCATGGCTTGATGGTTACTCCAGGAACCTTACCCACCGCCTTCTTCAAAGGTTCCACTAGATCTGTTCCGACTTTCCAAATTACGGGCATCCCCTCGGCCGCCGTCGTCTGTCGCCGCGCTTGGTCACGAAATTGTTCCGCGTCTTTCACCCAGGGATTGAATTCATGATTCTTGTCGAACAAATGCCCCAGCCTTGTCTTGTACTCATACAGTTTTCCGTCTTTGTAATCATCGAATTTCACTCCGTTAACGTCGTATTCCCTTATGGAATATTTCCCTCCAGTCTCCCGTATGGGCTGGCCGGACATCCTCGACTGATGCTCCAGAGATGGCCCACCCCTGCGAGCCACTTCCACCCACTTGCCAGGACCGCCAGCCTCTCCCCTTCTTGCGACGTTCAGGATCGTATGTCCCGCCATGCCCGTGAACAAGTTCCTGAACGCTTGTACTGGTGCCGTAATGAAACGCCGATAGGGAAAAAGATCCAGCAACGTGTGCGGGTCGGGTTCCAACCCCATTCTATCGCGTTCCAAAGCCTGTTGGAATAGTTTCCAGTCCTCTTCGAGCCTATGGTTTCTTTCTCTTTGCCTCGTGCGGTGCCTGCTAAACTCCGGGTGCGTGGCAAACCACCATCGTCGCTGCTTGTCGGTTTCTATCAAAATGTCCTCCTTTCACGTACGAGCAAGGATTGGGCCGGAAATGACGCAAGACCGAGCCAGACGATATCGATACTAGTGTGCTGTCCCACAAGTAACTCACGTATCAGGCCATTTGAGCCTGTCCCGAAGTTTTTATGGATCAAGGGACATCGGATTTGTCATGGCGAGCGAAGCAATCTCGCGTAGTTGCAGAATAAGGGCCGGAGATTGCTTCGTCGCGTCGCTCCTCGCAATGACACTGATTCGCGTGCCGACCAGGTCGGCGATTTGAAAGCTATTTGCGGGACACCACACTCGCCGGTAGCGGGTGTGATAAGCTTCGGAAACAAAAAGCTAGATGCCGGTTCAAGAAGGGCAAAAAGCGTAGTGCCTATTTTAAGTAGATACTTCTAATTATAGCAGACAAGACGTTAAGATCAAGCATTCAATGAAAAATGTCACATGTCAGCAATTAATCATGTTTCCAGTGAGTTGTATCAGCAACAAGAGTCTCAAGCATGTTCTCAGCAGGCATCGGTAAGAAGTTCGTACAAGCAGGCTCGCCAACACATGCTTTTCGTAGCGAACATTCGGCACTATATTTGTACTTGCAGGCGAGTTGTACAAGGGTGAAGCATGGATTTTTCTGCACTGGGGAAACTGGTCATTGTGTGCGGTCTGGTTCTGGCGGGAATAGGATTGTTGCTCTGGCTTGCGGGTAAATCCGGCATCCCCTTCGGGCATCTGCCCGGAGACCTTAGCGTGGACAGACCCGGCTATTCTTTTCGGTTTCCCCTGATGACCGGAATCGTGATCAGCGTCGTATTGACGGTGATTTTGAATGTGATCCTGTGGTTTTTCCGCAGGTGAGACGAAGTCGTTTTTTTACCATGGAAAGCCCGTTGCCCTCGCCGGTAAATCTCTTCCATGCAGTTTCTTGGCGGTGGTACTGTCCTAATTTGGGGAGGGAGATCATGAAGAGAGTGCATTATGGCTTAATGCCTATAATCATAGTAATCACATCAGGGGCGCCGGTCGGAAGGGAAACCTTTGTCGACTGGATGCCGTCGATATTGAGTTGATTTACTAATGAATCTGACGCCGCAATAACTTCGTCGTCTGAAATTGGCGAGACTGAGACGATAATTCCCACTAGGTTGATGGGTAAAGTCGGCAGGTTTTCCTCGGTCACTTTCCACCCAGCTACTATCAGCGCAGCGGTTATTTGTCTCGCAAGGACAGCCACTTCGCGATCACTATCTAACTTCTTGATCGTTATTGAAGCTCCTGTAAATCGTTGGAGGCTATTAGATAATGTGAGCATGTCTGAAAGAGACCTTGGTTGTAATTTCTCTTCTATAGTCGATACGGATCGCCGGGAATCAGAGATTCTTTTATTAGTTTCATCTTGTTCAATTTCAGAGGCCCATTTTGTGGCAAACCGCAAAATAGCAGCTGCTCCAACCCCCGTTAATGCCGAAAACAACGCCACAAGCCCAAACCCAAAATATCCGGATAACGCAGCAACAATCCCAGCGCCCACCGCAACCCATATTGCACGGGAGGAGACTATTTTCCAGAATAACGAAGATTTCATTGGGTTCTGCCTTCCAAGTTGGGCGACTAAATTAAGCCTCATCTATCTAGTCTCTCTCGGGGTTGCTTTGATAATTCTTGAGATCAGAGAACATCTCAAAACGAAAAATAAAATCTTTTCCTTAGGAGGTTGTAGCAAAATAGAGTTGGATGAACGATCTAAGAGAGTGTAATCGCGCGAGATTCAGCTGGCAAGCGATTTTTCTTTTCGATATTCGGCTACCATTGCTGCGCGTACGGCGGCTGGGGGGAATCCACGGGGCCTTCATGCAGGGCGGCAAAGAACTTCCTTTTGCCAGATTTCTCGTCCGTGACATAGGACCACGCATAGCAGCGGGTAGCCGAAGGATGGCCGGTAAGCCCAAAGACCTGGGCTTCGCCTTCCCAGACGGTACTGCCCTCAAAGATCTCTTTTACGTCAGCGCTCTGTGGACAATGAATGATCTGATTGAAGCAACTTCAAATTAGGACACTACCTTGGCCGTCACAGCCTTGACCCGTACGACCGTTGCGTGTTACATAATCGTGATAATCTTTGGTCCGAGGCCTCACATCGCCCTCCCGAAGATAGCCCCTTAGAGAGACAAACAGCCCCAAGACTGCGTCATCTATCGATGTTGCCGTTCTCATGGGCATGCGGAGATCAACGGGGGCAACAAAAGGCGGCGCATCGCACGGATGATCAATTCTCCTCCGGCGATACACTCCGAATGGTTCGTTGCCGAACAGGAAGGCGGTCTTGCAGCGGCGGACGATGTGAATCGATGTGCAGATAGAGGACGTACGTATGGCAAAAATCAAACCCTTCCAAATGGTTCATTACGATTACCGGTTCACGGCGGAACTGGACAAACTCATTACTCCTCCCTATGACGTGATCTCGGCCGAAGAGCAGGAGAAATTTTACCAATCGAACCCATTCAATATCATTCGCCTGGTCCTGGGAAAACAGTACGAGAACGACGCTAACGGCGACAACCGATACACGAGGGCTGCCGCAACTCTGAACCAGTGGCTGAGTGAGGGGATTTTGACCAAGGATGCCAGCCCTTCCCTTACGGTGTATCGCATGGATTTCGAACAACCCGACGGCGGCGTTGCTTCTATAGACGGACTCATCGCGCTGGTGAAGGTGGACGCTTACGGAAAGGGCAAGGTCCTGCCTCACGAGAAAACGTACAAAGGGCCCAAACTCGATCAATTGAACCTGCTCAGGGCATGCAAAGCCAATTTCACGCCCATCCACGCCCTCTTCAATGATGAATCGAATGCGATCATGGGCCGCTACGAGCAATGGATTCAGGGTCCACCCCAGCAAGAGACGAAAGACGCCAACGGAACGGTTCACAAGACCTGGACCGTTCAGGATGCAAAGACCATAGCGGACATCTGTGACCTGCTTCTGCCGAAAAGCCTTTTCATTGCTGACGGCCACCATCGATATGAAACCGCATTGGCCTATCGAAACGAAATTCGTGCCACGGGCGTTACCGATCCCGATGGGCCTCACGAATACGTCATGATGTACCTCACATCCATGGCCCACCCGGGTCTCACGATTCTGCCGGCACATCGCATGGTGAAGGGACTCAGGGGGCTCGATCTCTCGACCGTTGAAAAGGTGCTCGAACCGTATTTTCATATAGAAGAACTCGCGTTTTCACAGGACGACAGAAAAGAGGTGGCGAGAGTTTTAGTGGAACGGATTCGTTCGTATTCCAACGTGGGCGGCAAGTTCGGCATGGTAGTCCAAGGGGAAAAATGTTTTCGGTTGTTACGGCTCAAAGATCCGAGAGCAGTGGATTCGTTGATGGACGACGACATCCCGTCGTCTCTGCGGGGACTGGATGTGACGATCCTGCGAGAGATCATCATGAATCATGGGCTTGGATTGGACAAGGATAACTCTGAAGGCAACATCGAATATACGCCGCTGGTGAGCGAGGCCATGGACAAGGCCTTAAAGGGCGAGGTGCAGATCAGTTTCATCTTGAACCCCACGCGGGTCGATCAAATGCGCACGGCCGCCGAGTTGGGACACAAGCTTCCTCACAAGTCCACGTATTTCTTTCCGAAACTGTCTTCGGGGCTTGTGCTCAACGTATTTTGACGTAACGGGCGTACGTAACACGTGCAAACAACCGGACGGGAACCAGTGGTTCTTACCGTGGAAGGCAAACGGACAGGTGAATCCATAGACGGCCTGCTCCGGAACAAGATCCGAGTGATTCAGTCCCTGCGCGGATACAGGGTCTCTGAAGACGCGATGCTTCTCACGTGGTTCGCTCGTCCCAGTCCTGGAGAGCTCATCCTGGATGCGGGGACAGGATGCGGGGCCATCGCATTTGCCCTGGCGGTGAGGCAGCCCACTGCTAGAATCGTGGGTCTGGAGATACAGGCGGGGCTCGCGGATCGAGCCGCGAGAGGAGCAAAGCTCAACGGGCTTGAAGACCGGGTGTGGATCCTCCGGGGTGATGTGAGGGCGGCTGGCAGGTGCGTTGCTACGGGAATTTTCGATGCTGTGGTGTCCAATCCTCCGTATCACGATCCCGGCAGGGGCCGCATTAACCTGGAAGAGGAAAAGGCCTTATCGAGACATCAAATGATGATGCCCCTGGAGGATTTGTTCCGGGTGTCGTCCGGAATCCTCAGGCCCGGCGGTCGATTAGCTCTGATATATCCCGCATCGGGCCTGCATCGCATCAGAAAGGCCGTGGAAGATACTGGATTTACGGCCTCGCGTGTGCTATGGATTCACTCCTATAAGGGAAGCGATCCCGGGCTCGTATGCGTGGAAACGAGGAACGCCAACGATGATCGGGCATTCGTAGAGGAATCCCTGTATTTGTATCAGCGTCCCGGCAAAAGAAGTCAGGCCGCAGAGGCGATTCTGGCTGGGGAGGATATTCCGACATCCGGGGCTTGACCGCACACCGTATACCTGTCGGTCGAAAAAAAGGTTTCAAGGCTGGTACTCGCCCGATACCTTCAATTATTCCGCAGTACGGCCCCGATCCGCCTGAAAAGACTTCGTGCCGGAACAATTCTTGCCGTGTAGTAATAGTCAACCGGTATGGTTGACCCGGAGGTGAACGTGGAAGAGTTCAGAAGAATCAAACGGCTCCCCCCCTACGTGTTTCAAGTGGTTAACGAGCTGAAGATGCGGTTGAGACGCGGTGGAGAGGACATCATCGACCTGGGAATGGGAAATCCCGATATTCCCACGCCAGGGCACATTGTCAACAAAGTCATCGAGGCTGTGCAGAATCCCAGGAATCACCGGTACAGCGCGTCCATGGGAATCCCCAAGCTCAGGCAGGCGTTTGCGGACTGGTGGAAGCGGCGGTACGACGTGGACCTGGATCCGAACACGGAAGTGGTGGCGACAATGGGAGCCAAAGATGCGTGCGCTCACCTGGTGCTGGCAACGGTCACCCCGGGCGACGTGGTATTCGTGCCCTCTCCCACATACCCCATTCATCCATATTCGGTGGTCATTGCGGGGGGAGACCTCAGGCATATTCCCATCAGGCCCGATCACGATTTTTTTGAGGATCTCAAGACAGCGGCCCGTCTCACGTGGCCGTTGCCGAAGATGTTGATCATATCGTTTCCCCACAATCCCACCACTATGGTTGTGGATGAGGACTTCTTCAAGAAGATTGTGGAGTTTGCCCATGAATACAAGATCATGGTAATCCATGACTTCGCATATGCCGACCTGACGTTCGACGACTACAAGGCGCCGAGTTTTCTTTCCGTTCCGGGCGCCAAGGAAGTCGGGGTGGAGATTCTGTCCCTGTCGAAGAGTTATTCCATGGCAGGTTGGCGCGTGGGATGTGCAGGCGGTAACCCGCAAATGATAGAAGCATTGCGACGATTGAAGAGCTACATAGATTACGGCATTTTCCAACCGTTGCAAATCGCGTCCATCATTGCGCTTAACGATGTTCAGGACTGTGTCGGTGAAATCGTGGCCGAATACAAAGACCGACGTGACGCCTTGTGCAATGGGCTGAACGATTGCGGATGGCCGATCGTCCCGCCGAAAGGCACCATGTTCGTGTGGGCGAAAATACCGGAACAATTCCGATCCATGGGTTCTCTGGAATTTTCCAAGGTACTTACAGAAGAGGCGAAGGTCGCGGTAAGTCCGGGCATCGGATTCGGACCGTTCGGCGACGAGCACGTGAGATTCGCTCTGGTAGAGAACCGAATGCGGATCAACCAGGCTGTCAGGGGTATTCGGCATTTCCTGGGGCACCCTGCTTCAACCGAAAAGGTGACGAAATTCGCGGAGTCCGCGGCCGTCTGATAGGATTGCGCTCTCATGAGATGGGGTTCGGTGGTCCCGCGAGACGAGGCGTTACCGGAAGTTCCTTTCCGATTCGCTCCGGCCGGGATTGACCGGAACATGACTTCCGACGAAGGTGCTGGCCTCCCCATATGAGAAGTGTTCGGGAGACAAACGGGGTTAATATGAAAGAGATATGCATCGGGCTTATAGGGTTCGGGACCATAGGCTCAGGTGTGGTTAAAATCCTCGAAGAAAACAAAGACGTCCTGGACGCGAGAGTCGGACTTCCGCTACGGCTCAAGCGTATTGCAGATCTCGATGTAACCTCCGACCGCGGAGTGAGAGTTGACCCGTCACTGCTTACCACGGACGTACGGGAAATTCTCGACGATCCCGAAATTAGCATCGTCCTGGAACTGGTGGGCGGATACGAACCGGCCAGGACATTCATTCTGGAAGCATTCCGGCAAAAAAAACACGTTGTTACCGCAAACAAAGCGCTGCTTGCGGTGCACGGGCCTGAGATTTTTCGTGCTGCTCACGAAGCGCGCCTGGATATAGCCTTCGAGGCGGCGGTTGCAGGGGGAATACCCATCCTCCGGTCGCTGCGTGAAGGTCTGGTCGCCAACAGGTTCGAAAAGGTTCTCGCAATTCTCAACGGCACCTGCAATTTCATTCTCTCGGCAATGGACGAAAACCCTGGGGTATCCTTTCCTGACGTCCTGAAGCAGGCACAGGACCTGGGTTACGCGGAAGCCGATCCGAGTCTGGATATCGACGGGATAGATGCGGCGCACAAGCTCGTGCTCGTACTGAGCCTGACCCACGGGATTCGCGTTCCGCTCAAGAACATTTTTGTGGAGGGAATTCGCGCGATAGACCCTTTTGATGTGGTCATGGCAAAAGAGTTCTCCTACAAAATCAAGCTCCTTGCCGTTATAATCAGCCACGGGAATACTGTGGAAGCACGATTGCACCCCACCATGCTTCCCGAGCATCACCCGCTGGCACGGGTTGACGGAGTCTTTAACGGGATTTATCTTCGGGGCGACATGGTGGGAGAACAACTGTTCTACGGCCGGGGGGCCGGGAAGGAACCTACTGCATCAGCAGTGATCGGCGACATCATAGAAACCGCGCGCAACGTAGCCGCGGGAGACGCAGGTCGCGTACCGCCTCTGGGCTATCCGGAAAATTGGAAAGCACCCGGTGGCGTCATGGACATCAAAGAAATTATGACAAACTATTATCTCAGGGTGCAGGCCATGGATCGTCCGGGAGTGTTATCCAAAATAGCCGGAATCATGGCGGAGCATTCCATTAGCATTCATTCGGTGGTTCAGAAGCGGCGTCATAGTTCGGGAACCGTTCCGGTGGTATTTCTCACGCATATCGCGAGGGAAGCGGACATACAGGATGCTTGCGGGAAGATCAGCCGACTCGACGCAGTAGAAGGACCTCTGAAGATAATCAGAATCGAAGACGAGACGCTCGATTGAAGCATGCGCGGTACAGCGCATTCGAGATACAAAAAGGTGGCGATTACATGTGGAAAGGTATCATACGGCAGTATCCCGAATTTTACCACTTCGACAACGATAAGCACATCGTGACCATTCTGGAGGGAAACACCCCTCTCATTCCCGCTCCACGTCTGGCTGCGAAAATCAATCCGGGAATTTCCCTGTTCCTCAAATTCGAGGGACTCAACCCCACCTCGTCGTTCAAGGACAGAGGCATGACGATGGCCGTCTCCAGGGCTGTGGAAGCGGGTTCCACGTCCATCATATGCGCGTCCACCGGGAACACGTCCGCATCGGCCGCAGCGTACGCCGCGCGTGCGGGAATCAAGGCGTTCGTGCTGATTCCTCAGGGAAAAATAGCTCTGGGAAAGCTCGCACAGGCCATGATTCATGGGGCGCTCGTCGTTCAGGTATCGGGTAATTTTGACGAGGCACTGACTCTGGTACGCGAAATATCGGCCAACTACCCCGTAACCATGGTCAATTCGTTAAACCCGCACAGGATTGAAGGTCAGAAGTCCGCTGCTTTCGAAATATGTGATACGCTGGGCGGAACTCCCGATTACCATGCCCTTCCCGTCGGCAATGCCGGAAACATAACGGCGTACTGGGCGGGGTACAAGGCTTACAGAGACGCAGGCAAGATCAAGAATCTTCCCAAGATGATCGGCTTTCAAGCGGAAGGCGCTGCGCCCATCGTCAGAGGCAAGATTGTGGAAAATCCCGAGACAGTCGCCACCGCGATCCGCATCGGGAATCCTGCCTCCTGGAAACCGGCGGAAGCCGCGCGTGACGAATCGGGCGGACTCATTGACATGGTGAGTGACAAACAAATCCTGGAAGCGTACGCAATGGTGGCTTCCACCGAAGGTGTTTTCTGTGAACCGGCCTCCGCGGCATCTATTGCCGGCGTGATTCAAAAGAACACAGAGGGGCTCTTCAGCAAGGGAGATCGCATCGTATGTACTCTCACAGGCCACGGACTGAAGGATCCCGACAACGCGATCAAGCAATCACCACCGCCGATCACATGCGAACCGGAAATGAAGAAGGTGCTGGATGTCCTCGGTTTCTGAAACCAAATACGTAATTCTGGTACCCGACGGCACGGGCGACCTGCCGGTCCCCGAGCTTGACGGCGCCACTCCTCTCGAAGCAGCCAAGACCCCATGGATGGACAAGATGGCTGCCGCGGGGAAAATCGGGCTTGCCCGGACTGTTCCTGAAGGCATGGAGCCGGGCAGCGATGTGGCGAATCTCTCGATAATGGGCTATTCCCCGTCAGAGGTATACACCGGCCGCGCTCCCTTCGAGGCAGCGTCCATGGGCGTGAACCTCAGGAAGAACGATCTGGCGTTCAGACTCAACTTCGTCACCCTGGACCGTAACTACACCATGATGGCGGACCACAGCGCTGATCATATTTCCACCCAGGAAGCTCATGAGATAGCTCGATCCATCGCTTTCGAGGCTGAAGCATTCGGAATGCTACTGGTACCCGGAGTATCCTACAGGAATCTTCTGGTCTGGAAGGATGGTCCGAACGGTATGGTGACCCATCCTCCACACGATATCCCCGGCGAATTCATCGACAAGTACTTGCCCGCGGGTCCGGGTTCCGACGTGCTGTTGAGGTTTATTATCAAATCCTGGAAAATACTTGAAGAACATCCTGTAAACCAGCGTCGCCTGAAGAGGTGTCAGGGCCCCGCGAATTCGGTCTGGCCATGGGGCCAGGGCAGAGCCCCGAAGATGCAGACACTCAAACAAAGGTTCGGTATCTCGGGGGCAGTGGTGGCGGCAGTGGACCTGGTGCGAGGTATCGGCAAGTATGCGGGCCTGGAAATGATGAATGTGCCGGGAGCCACCGGGTATCTGGACACAAACTACGAGGGAAAGGTTCAGGCCGCGCTGACATCGCTCAAAGACAAGGACCTGGTATTCCTCCACGTGGAAGCGCCTGACGAGGCGGGGCATTCCGGTCAACGGGACCTCAAGATCAAGGCCATAGAGGATTTCGACGAGAAAGTCGTGGGACCCGTCCTGGAAGGCTTACAGGAATTTCCCAAATGGCGAGTGCTCCTGATGCCGGATCATCGTACGCCGGTTGCCTCCAGAACGCATTCTGCTCATCCTGTACCTTTCGTCATTCTCGACTCAGCCGACTGGAGCCGCATCGGAAAGGACCCCGGACCGGGATACTCGGAAAAAGCGGCCGAACAAGCGGCTTGGATGGTGGAAGACGCATCCAAGCTCATGGACTTGCTGCTCAAGGCCTGATCGAGGGATTCTCAAGAGTAAGGTCGGTTTTGATCAGGCGAACAGGTTGAAGGATTGTCATTGCGAGGGCAAAGCCCGAAGCAATCTCCAACTGACCAAGACTGAGATTGCTTCGTCGTTCCACTCTTCGCAATGACATGATTGCACGGACGGAATGTGGGCGAGAGTCGTGAACGAATGCGACAGAATTTGCGAGAACTGCTATAAAAAGTTTGAAGATCGCGCCGGCGGATACTGTCTGAGAGAGCTTCTGCCGGTGTATCCATTTAGTTAGGAATTGGAAAAAGGATGTCATTGCGAGCGAAGCGGAGCAGTCTCCGGCCCGATGCGAATGCGCTTTCCAGAGCTAACTTTGAACGAAGATCCGGGTCACCCGGGGTGAGATCTTGCAGACGATTTCGTAGTTGATTGTCCCGCCGTTTGCAGCTATTTCGTCCGCGAGAATCTCTTCATTGCCCTGGCGTCCGATGAGCACTGCCTCATCACCAACTCTCGCGTCGGGGACATCCGTTACGTCAATCATGATCGCGTCCATGCAGACAGTCCCCAGGACGTTGCACCTCCGCCCTCGAATCAGCACCTGCCCCACGTTGGACTGGAACCGGGGATAACCGTCGTTATAGCCCACGTGCAGGGTGGCTATGCGACAATGACCCGGTGTCACGAATCTGCGGTTATAGGAAATACAGCGTCCGGGAGGTGCTTCCTTGATCTGAGCGATTTTGGTGGAAAAGGTGATCACCTGTTCCAGGTGCAGCAAAGACTGGATCGCGGGCGACGGGTACATTCCGTAAATGCCTAATCCGGGCCGTACCATGTTGTAGCGGGTCTGCGGAAATCTCACCGTCGCGGATGTGTTGGCTGCGTGAACGTAGCGGAAGCTGTAGCCGAGACGCCTCAGGTCCTTCAATAGGCGTTCGAAGGAATTGATCTGCATAAGAGTGTAATCGTCCGCATCAGGATCGTCCGCACTGGAAAAATGCGTCATAATTCCTTCTATTTCCAAATTCTTCACGCAAAAGACACGCTCAATGAACGGAATCGCCTCTTCAACCCAAATCCCCGACCTGCCCATACCGGTGTCGATCTTGAGGTGCACGGGTATCTTGCGCCCGCCGGCAGCCCGGTTCAGCGATTCAGCGAGTTCCAGGGACGACACCACCGCACTGAGATCGTAGCGTACGATTTTGTCGACCTCCTCCGAGAGCACGTTGAATACCAGGATCGGAGCGTCGACCCGATTTTCCCGCAGAGTGGCTCCTTCATCGGGAAACGCTACTGCCAGGTAGTTTACGCCGTTTTCCAGCGCAACCCTGGATGTGCGTATGGAATCGTTGCCGTACCCGAAGCTCTTCACAACGGTCATCAGCGACACGTCATCACCGACCAGTCCCTTGATCGTCTTGACGTTCGCGGCGATAGCGTCAAGGTTCACGACCAGTCGGGTAGGACCTATAGATCCCACCAGCTCCCGGGCGATCCGCTCCAGCCGAAACCACCGTGAGCCCTTGAACAACACCACGTCGCCGCGGTTCATGATCTTTTCGAGTTCTTCCGCTGCTTCGTTGTAGCTCCGGGTGTTCGTGATTCTGCCCTGATGCATTCCTTCCAGTCGCGCGGCTCTGCCGATGAGGGCAGCGTTCTCACCCACGGTAATCAAGTGATCGACGCCGGTCCTGACAACTTCCTTGCCCACGTCGAGATGCTCTTCCCGGCTGTGTAGCCCCAGATCCAGCATTTCACTCAGTATTGCGATTTTTCTTCGACCTCTCCCCACCTTGGCCAGGACGTCCAGGGCACCTTTCATGGACGCGGGATCGGAATTGTAGGTGTCATTGATGAGTGTTACCCCGGTGACGGTGGTGTGAATTTCCAGCCTCATGGGTGAAGGATGGAATTCACGAAGGCCCTTTCGGATGGATTCCGGGGAGGCCCCAAGCATGGTGGCAGCAGCGGCCGCAGCAAGGGCATTTAATATGTTAAATCTTCCGGGTACCGGTAGAGTGACGTCCAGATTGTCGCCAAAGAGCCTCATTGTGAATTGGTGGCCTTTTTCCGGCAGTGCAGCGATATCTTCCGCTGCCACGTCGGCTGTTTCCGAAAGACCGAACGTAACCACCCGAGCACTCGTTGAGTTGCGCACGGACATGCTCAACGGGTCGTCTGCATTGAGTACCAGGAAAGATTCGCTATCGAGATGTTTGAAAAGACGCTTTTTCTGTTCGAGCGTACTCTCCAGACTGCCGAGGCCGCCAATATGGGCTTTGCTGATCACGGTGAGTATTCCGTGATCCGGCGCGATCATCTCTTCCAGGCGGTCCATTTCGTTCGGGAGACTGATTCCTGCTTCTATGAGCGCAATTTTGTGCTCCGGCCGCATGCCCAGGAGCCCCAGGGCCGCGCCCACCTGGGTATTATAGGACAGCGGGGAACGATAGGTCTTGCGTTCCAGGCAGAGTATGGAGGCAAGCATTTCCTTCACGAGCGTCTTGCCGTTGCTGCCCGTGATACCGACCACGGGATATGGGAACCGTCGCCGGTACCATGACGCGAGTTTCTGGAGAGCTTGAAGGGGATCGTCCACCACCAAAATCGTGACGGCTTTGGAAAAAGGCTTGTCCAGGAGATCGAGCCGGTTTGTAACCGCAGCTTTGATTCCTGAGTGAAGCGCTTCCTCAACAAAATCGTTTCCGTTGAAATGCTCGCCCTTGAGCGCCCAGAATATGAAGTCCTCTCCCATGGGCTTGCGCGTGTCGATGGCAATACCCGAAACGGGTCCGATGCCCGGTCCCAGCACACGAGAAGGTTTTATGACCTGAATCACTTCGCTCAGGTCCAGGAATCCCACGTTTTCGATCCCCTGTTTTTCTCTGGTCCTGGTGCGCTGAGAAGACGGTGTTTGGTCCAGGGTCTCCTCGTCGGGCACACTTGCCGAGCATTCGAATGTCATACCATCACTCATCGGTCCTCAAGACAGTCCCAGTCCGGGTAAACGCCCTCGTATCGGACAGCATCACAGCTCGACCCGGTTTATGATTTGCGAACAACTTCTTAGGGCAAGGCTTTTACCATGACGGCTTTCAAAATACAATATTGGAGCGCCTCTTGACACAGGCGGATTGGACGCGGATGATGAGAACAGCGGTCCGGAAAGCCCTGAATTCCTGATTGCTCCATCTTCCCTCGGAGCACGTTCCCCATGACCATGAACCGTGAAGAGCACGACGTCCCAGATGAGCCCTGGAACGAAGAACCCGTGGAAATTCCCATAGACGGCGTGTTGGATCTCCACACATTTTCCCCGAAGGAGGTCCGCGACCTTCTCCACGATTATCTGGCTGCTTGCAGGGAACGGAAAATCTATGACGTACGCATTATACACGGCAAAGGCAAAGGAATACTCCGGGACCGGGTGCGAGCCCTCCTGTCGAAGCATCCTGCGGTAGACAATTTCATGGAAGCCCCGCTGGAAGCAGGCGGCTGGGGAGCGACACTCGTGAGGCTTCGCCCGGAATAGTCATATTCTCCTGCAATGATTCGCATGAGAGGTGTGCAAGAGTGTCATTCAAAGGCCAAAGCCCCAAGTACAGGTTTTCTCAAATCAGGTCGCACATTTTTGTCGGAGCAGATTGCTTCGCTTCGCTCGCAATGACACTGCTCGGCCCTGTCATTGCGGGGAGCGCAGCGACGAAGCAATCTCTCTTGGTCATAAAATCCGGCACCGAACTTACGAAAAGCAATACTTAGTAATCTCCATTAGCCAAAAATGAGATTGCTTCGTTGTTCCTCCATGCAATGAAGCGGTTAGCCCATGTGGAACGTGGGCGAGTACATGAGCGAATCAGACGGAATTTTCGAGAACTGGTATAATCTTGGTTATCTCAGGTTCAGAATGTCGTTGTGGACACTGTGGATGGGCTCTGCATGAAAATACTCGGTCCTTTGCTCCTGATCGCCGGGCTCGCGACTGCGGCCACGGTCATTTTTGCCATTGTGGATACTCTCCTTCCGCACTGGGGGGGCTGGATCGTGTACGGCATCGGCGGCATCTTGATTCTTGTCGCGTACTTGCTGCGCCAGGCGAGAGAAGAAAAGTTGAATCAAACTCGCGGAAGCCTTCGCGGCATGACCGTCACCGATGCAGATGAACATGGCAATCAGGAGAACCTGCATCAGGTGCGGGAGCGTATTCGAAGGAAGAAAGAGAAAGACGGTTCCAATGAGCGGTTCTCTAGGGATTCTTAAGAGTAGTGTCGGTTCTGATTACGCGAAAAGATTCGAAAAAATTCATTGCGAGGGCAAAGCCCGAAGCAATCTCCAATTTGACCAAAGCAGAGGTTGCTTCGTCGTTCCACTCCTCGCAATCACATGATTGGATCGTTCGAATGTGGGCGAGAGTCATGAACGGATCCGGCAGAACTTTCGAGACCTGCTCTAGTGTCCTGTCCCACAAGTAACTTGCATAACCGGCCATCTGAGCCTCTCCCGAAGTTTTCATCGAGCAAGGGACGCCGGTTTTGTCATTGCGAGCGAAGCGATCTCGCGTAGTTGCAGAATAAGGCTGGGGATTGCTTCGTTGCGTCGCTCCTCGCAATGACACTGATTCGCGTCCCGACCGAGTCGGTGATTTGAAAGCTATTTGCGGGACACAACTCTAGATTTCACCATCCTCGTCCGCCAAGACGATCACTCGATCAACAATCCTCCTGATGAAGACTTTTCAGCTCCTGCTCCAGCTCCTGGAGGATGCCCAATTCCCGCCTGTACCTCCCGCCAAGTTCAAGAATCGACTCGATCCACTCCCGGACGACTTTTCCTTCAGTGGTCACGTAGTTGATGCGTGTGTCCATCATTCTGGTGAGGGTCCCCATCATATCCATCAGCAGATCGAGCTTGTGACAATCCTGTTCGGTGCTCACGAGCGGGGTGTGCAGGCTCTGTTTGCCGTAGGGGGACCAGGCGATTTCTTCCACAAGGGTGGACACGGCCATGCTGAGAATCTGAATCGCTCTAAAATTCATCTTTTTTCGCATCCGAGTTCAGTTTGTGAACCGTACGTCCGCACCGGTTGGTCACGAAGCTGCGTCGCTGTCTTTGGCTCGTTTCACCAGCAGGCTACAGCAATTCATGATGTTTTCCGGTGTGTACATCGTGCATTCGTCCCGGTAGAAATCGTTGAACAGGTCGTTTGTGATTTCCGCGGAATCCCTGTCGTCTTCCGCAATTCTTTTCCTCAAATCCATCGCAACTTGTCGCGACTCAGCGAAAACCTGCTTCACCTCGGGAGAAAGGACGGGTCCCTGGTGCGGTACGCCCAGAATAGCGGGGTTCAAAGCTGCCAGTCGGTCCAGCGTGGCCAGGTACTCTGAAAAGCCGGTAAAAAAAAGCGGAAATATTCTCCGGCCCGGAAACCTGAAGCCCAGGGAATCGGCCAGCATCAGGGCATCGATCTCCGGAACATGCACCACTATTGTGCCCGGCGAATGCCCGGTGGCCGTGAGAAAGCGGAGTGTCAGCCCGCCGAGATCCATCGCGTCGCCGTCCTTCGCGAGCAGGCAGTTGGCGAGGCTGGGCGGCTCTTCGATGGGAGGCCGTCCGGTAGACATGGCATACGCAGCCAGGAATTCCGACATATGCCGGTCTTCCGAAAGCATGGATTGCACTCCTTTGGGATGGGAAAGGAATTCCGGAGCACCCTCGGCAGCTATCACGAGCGCGTGGGGAAACTTTTCCTTGAGAGCGGCCAGCCCGGTAATGTGATCGGCATGGGGATGAGTCACCACGATAAACGTCGGATTCACGCCCAGAGAATCGATCTGTCCAATCGCATCGTCCACCATCGCGGAGACCCCCGTTTCTATGAGGGCCGAAGCCTGCTCGCCTTTGACCAGGTACAAATTGAAAAAATAATCTCCCACGACCCACAATCCTTCGGTGAGCAATCGCGGGAAATCGCCGGCTATGTCCATAATTCCTCCTGATACCGATTCCGGCACGATGTTCATTCCACGGAATCTCGGAATCGTGATGCGTCCTCACCAACAGTTTGTGAGGATACTATAGACGACACTTCGCGAAGAATCCAGAATTTCAGTTCGCTGTTCGAGGCTGTCTGCCTATCCCGGCGATGCCGTGCGCATCGGGGAGAGAAATTAAATTGCCGTATCTCACAAAAATAAGCTTGACAAAGCACGCAACGATGGGTAAACCTGAATTCGGAGAGGCTAACAAAACTAGATCCGACATCCAGGGAGGTTGTGGTGGTTCAACGGGTTCTCAAACATATGTTTCAGGAGATAATCATGAGTCGGTGTCCGTCCGAAGAAACCTGCGGTGGGTGTCCGGAGCGTTCGGATCAGGAATGCAAGGCGTCTCAGGCAGTGAGGCTGTCCAACTACAAGCCCGGGGAAAAAGGCACCATTCTTCAGGTATGCGGTGACCCCGATTTTCGGCTGAGAATGATGGAGATGGGTTTTACGAGAGGCACTGAAGTGCAGGTTGTGAAATACGCCCCCCTGAGCGATCCCGTCGAGTTCCTCATCAAGGGATACCATATTACCCTGCGGAGAGATCAAGCTGCAGATATTCTCATGCATGAACCGGACAAAGCGGCCTGAGCATGACCGAAAAAATCACTGTTGCTCTGGCAGGTAATCCCAACGCCGGCAAAACCACTCTGTTCAATGCGCTTACCGGCGCTCGCCAGCATGTGGGGAACTGGCCCGGCGTCACGGTGGAAAAAAAGGAAGGCACGCTCAGGCACAAGGACCTTGAAATCCACGTGGTAGATCTGCCCGGCACGTACTCCCTCACAGCTTACTCCCTCGAAGAAATCATTGCGCGCACCTACATTGTGGAGTCCAATCCGGACGTGGTGGTGGACGTGGCGGACGCTGCCAACCTGGAACGGAACCTGTACCTTGCCGTCCAGCTTTTGGAAATGGGCGTCAAGATGGTCATCGCTCTCAACATGATCGATGTGGCTGAAGGCCGCAACATTCACATTGATGTGAAAAAGCTCTCCAAATTGTTGGGAGTGCCCGTTGTTGCGACCAATGGCAAGAAGAGAATAGGGATAGAGGATCTGTTGGACAAGGCCATAGACGAGGCCGGAAAATTGCCCACGAAGGAAGTCCGGATTCAGTACGGGACCGAAATTGAAGAAGAGATCGGGAAAATAGAAAAGAAGCTCGCGTCCACGAATGGAGACTTCGGGCGGCTTTCAAGCCGCTGGCTTGCCATGAAGCTCCTGGAAGGGGACGCGGATATTTCCCGGAAATGCGAAGGTTCCAACGGCCGAGAAGCGCTGTTCAAGCAGATCGAACAGAGCAGAAACCATTTGCAGGATATATTCGACGATTCTCCCGAAATCCTTCTTACTGACGCCAGATACGGGTTCATCTCCGGGGCATTGAAACAATGCGTCCACGTGGAGAGCACTGACAGGGTGCACCTGAGCGAATCCATAGACACGGTGCTCACCAATCGGCTGCTCGGGCCGGCGGTTCTGCTCGTGGTCCTCTACCTGGTCTATACTTTCACCTTTCAGGGGAGCGATCCGTTTGTTCAAGGGCTGGATATGGTGTTCAAATGGCTTGGCGGTCTTGTGGCGGCCGCTCTGCCGGAAGGCCTGTTCAAATCCCTTGTGGTGAGCGGGATCATTGACGGCGTGGGAGGCGTTCTCAAATTCACGCCGCTCATAGCGTTCATGTTCTTCGCGATAGCCCTACTGGAAGACACGGGCTATATGGCTAGAATAGCGTTCATGCTGGACAGGGTTCTCCGGGGTTTCGGACTGCACGGGGCCTCCATGCTGGCCCTCATGGTTGCCGGAGGCCTCGCGGGAGGTTGCGCAGTTCCGGGGATCATGGCAACACGGACGATGAAGGAACCCAAGGAGCGGTTGGTTACCATACTGGTATCGCCTCTCATGAATTGCGGAGCGAAACTTCCGGTGTACGCTCTTCTCATCGGTGCATTCTTCCCCGACCACAAGGTGCGGATGATGTTCATATTGACCATCATCTCCTGGGTGATGGTTCTTGCTGCAGGTAAAGTCATACGCTCCACGGTCTTGTCCGGTCCACCGGCTCCTTTCGTTCTGGAGCTTCCGCCGTATAGGGTTCCGACGATGCGCGGTCTTCTCATTCACACGTGGGAACGAACCTGGATGTTCGTGAAAAAGGCCGGCACGGTCTTGTTGGCGGTCTCCATCGTGTTATGGGCGATGATGTCGTTTCCTTCCCTGCCGGAGGAAAAGGCAAAGCCATTCGAAGAGAAAGAGGCTGCGCTCACATCGGCGTTCCTGGCCGAACCAGCGATAGCACCGGCATTCAAGTCGGAAAAGGATGTGACGGATTTTGAGGAATTCCGAAAACGATTTGAAGAGGGCGATCCGCAGGAACTGGAAAAGCTGAACCCCCTGTTTTTTGGACTGGCAAAAGCCGTGAAGGATGCGGAAAACGGAGCCTCCAAGAAAGTGGCGTCGCCCGAATCCGCTGCAGCTGCGGCGTTCATCCGTTACTCCGCTGAAAAAGCCGCAATCGAAGGAGAAAAACAGAGCACCAGGTTGAAAAACACCATCGGCGGCAGGATCGGCGTGGCTCTGGAAACGGTGTTCAAACCCATGGGTTTTGACTGGCGGACCAATGTTGCCCTGCTGGGGGGATTTGCAGCCAAAGAAGTCATCGTGGCAACACTCGGAACAGCGTACAGCCTTGGCGAGGTGGAAACCAGGAAAGCGGACAATCTCTCCGAACAACTGCGAAGAGAACCCGGCTGGAATCGTTTGACTGCTTTCTCGCTTCTCCTGTTTGTCATGCTCTACAATCCGTGCATCGCGACCCTGGTGACCATTCGCAAGGAATCGGGAAAGTGGCGCTGGACGCTCTTTGCCATGGTGTACACCACGGTTCTCGCTTATGTTGTGACCCTCTCCGTGTATTCCGTGGGCTCGTTTCTGAAATTGGGGATTACGTGAACACCGGAGGTGAATGATGTGGCAGGAAATTGTCGTGGGATTGCTGGTGGCCGTCTCCGCGGGCTTCATGGCCCGGAGATTCTGGAAGAGCTTCGTGAGCTCCAAGAACAGTAATTCACCGTGTTCGTGCGGCTGCTCCGGATGCTCGGCGGCTGCGGACAGTGATCGCAAGTAGTGACCACAAGAGAAAAAGCTGGGATGTGTCCGCCGTAAGACGATTGATTGCCGCAGCAAGCGATCAAAATTGCTGTCGTACGCTCGTTAGTTCTGGTAACGCTTTTCTTTCACGTCGCAGGGGCAGCACACATAATGCCGATCTGCCTCAGACAGCTCATAACAGGTTGAAATACCCCATCACCTCCTCCTGAACCTGCAGGTGCTCCGGATTGGATGAATCGAAGAGGCCTGGAACGAGTTCAATTAATACTCCGTCACAGAATCTTTCAACGTGCCATGCCGGTGCTTTGAGGCAGAAATTGATCCCTCCGATGGAACTGGCCATGCCCTCATCTAAATAGTGGAATCCCCTTATGATGGCCGGTTTATCGAATTGTGGAATGGCCTGCTGGCGATTATAAGCATTGAGTTGATATTCGTTTTCAGATTCAGCTACGTACGCTTCGAAGGGGTGAAAAATTTCGATCGACCTCTCAAAGTATGACAAATCTGGAACTTTCCTGGGATCACCCATTTGAATATCGTAGGTATCGATGAAAACTTTTTCCGGATGTGTGCCAGTATGAATTTCGAAGCGCACCGTATTGTCGTCTCTCCTACGAGGTTGCATAGTGAAAAAATGTTCGACAACCCCGATTTGTGGAAATCGGTTGTCGACCCCCTTTTCAAAAAGTTTCCGAACGAAGGAGGCAGTTAATTCCACGGGGTCTTCCTTCGTATCGTATAAAGCCACGAAACGAAATGCCTCTTGCATTAATCTGAAGAATTCCATGATTTCATCAATCCTGAAATCGCCTCGCGACCTGCACCCCTGACGGAAGCTATAACTGTTCACGTCAACTCCTCCTTTTTATGGTTGTATATATAATCCAGGAATTCTGCCAAGCGCGTTTTCGAATGCTTTTATTTGGTGCAGTCCCACTCTCCAGATGACAGGAATGCCCTTCGCAGCATGGATTTGCCGCCACGCTTGGTCCTGCGCTGTCTTCGCACCTTTGAACCAATCACGAAACTCGTCGTTTTTCCCGATGAAATTGGAATAGTTTCATTAATATTCATACAATGGGAATTCGAGAAACATCCCGCATATAATCGTCAGGCGTCATTGCACCCGATAACATTATCCTTCTTGGAGCAACCTGTGAATTGCTACCAGAGGTCCTGCCCGATTGACCGGGCCATTCCAATCCCAATTCCGCATAAGATTCCGGATTTTGACCTGCTGTGCCACCCCACCTCTTCATGGCTTCCAACATGGCAATTACGACTTCGTTTCTCTCGTACTTGAGGCGTTCGTCCACATAGGCGTCGACCGCCTCCGGGCGAATTCTTTCCGAATCTTTCTCTTCTTCGAGTTTTGACTTTTTTTGCCCGGTTACGCCCGATCCGAACTCCGGGTGTGTTGCAAACCACCATCGTCGTTGCTTGTCTGTCTCTATCAAAATATTCTCCTTTCACATGCGCACAAGAATTGTCCCGCACTGTCATCGCGGCAAGAAAAGAAGGGCCGATATTCTCCAACAGCCGCGCCGGTCGGTACAGGCAGAACATGCGGTATGGGTCGGGAAACGGGAAGATCGTGATAAGATGACTCTACTTTAGGTAGCTGTTTCTAATTATAGCAGATGCGGTTTTCCAATCAAGCATTCGATGAAAAATCTCTCGTGCAAGTTCCGCCCCTCAGTATTTTGTCTTCACTGCTCTTTTCAGACGGAAAGCATTCCCGGTACGTATGCTGTTGCGACCGGGCTTGTGGATTAAATAGGTTTGACCAGGACTTTGGAAGCTTCGATTTTGGTGAGAGACAAATGGTAGCCTTTGATGTTCACGTCCATGCGCCCGGAGCTCGCTTCACGGTTCTCCACCGCGACGATCACTCCCGGGTCTAGGCCTTCCTGCGCCAGATCCTTCTTGAACTTTGCAGCACCCTTCACGTTGTCCACTACCACCTGCGTGCCGGGGGCCGCTTCGGCGAGGGTCATACCCTCCTTGAGCGCTGTCTGCTGAGCCCGAGTCCTGTCGATCATCTTCCTCTTGGCTTCATCCAGACAGGGTATGCACTCGTCGCAGCTATCGGAAATTCGATCCAGCCACCGGGTCTGGTCGAGCGGGCACATCTCGATGAATTCCACGAACCGTATTAGTTTCTCGATGACCTCGGGGTCGAGGTGATGCTCTATCCTGCATGCGTTATCCTCGGCCACGGTTTCGTCCACCCGGAGAACTCCGGCGAGAAACCGGTGCAGCACCTCATGTTTTCTCACTATCTCCCGGGCCTTCTTGATGCCCCGGTCGGTGAGAGTAATAAACTGGTGCGGATCGTATCGGATCAAGCCCCGCGCGCCCAGAACTTTCAGGGCCGAACTGACCGAGGACATCTTCACTCCGAGTCGATTGGCGATGTCTCTGACGCGTGCGATCCTCCGCTCCCGCTCCAGATGATAAATCGCCTCCAGGTAGTCCTCCATGGCCGAAGTGAGCTCGGGCAAGGGTTTTGAAGAATCCATAGATATTCTCCATAAAGTGATCCACGCCATATATGTACGACCGCCCGCCTGTTGTCAAGAAAGACAGGCGACTTAGGAAGTCCTTTATAACCAGCCGGTTGCCCTATACCATCCCACGGTTTTCCGCAATGCCTCATGCAAGGGAGTTTGTGCCTCCCAGTTCAGCTCCCGTTTGGCTTTTTCCGTGGAGCACACCCAACCGCTTTGTTTCATCTCGTCAAATTTTTCGCGGCGCAGAAGCTGGGGACTCCTCGCCACTCTCCCGGCAACTTCTCCCGCGAGAGATGCGAGTCTCATGACTGCCAGAGGAATCGGCACGTTCATGGTCCGGCATCCCATGACGCGAGCAACTTCACCGGTGAATTCTCTCCAGGAAACCGGAGTTTTGTTCGCAAGAAAATACGTTTCTCCCGATTGAACTGCGGCAGTTGCCGCTTCACGGATTCCTCGCGCGAGGTCTTCCACATAGATCACGCTGAACAGCCTATCCGGTCCGCCCAGGTACGGCGAAAAGCCGTGCTGCGCGCATCGAAAGACGCCCAGAACGTCGCGATCCTTTGGTCCGAAGACCGTAGAAGGCCGGACTATCGTGACGGGTAATCGGCATGCGAAGCTCAAGACCACGCGTTCCGCTTCCAGTTTCGACTTGCCGTACAATGAAACAGGTCTGGGGTTGTCAGATTCGGCTACAGGTACACCCGGCTCCGCACAGGGCCCTGCTGCGGCTTGGGATCCCACCAGCACGAATCGCCTGAACGTCGATCCGAGGGGCAGACGTGCAAGTATCTCGAGAAGAGAGCGGGTCCCCTCCACGTTGGCCTGACGATACTGCTCATAATTCAGGCCCCGCGTTGCGCCTGCGGCGTGGATTACGAAGTTAAATCCGGGTGTCCTACGTGCTTCCTGCTCTATCCGCTCGAAAGGAATAATCCGAACCTTCACACCGGACAGATTTCTCAAGTTGCGAGCGTCCCGGACGGGGCACACCACTTCCCAGCCCTCTTCCAAGAGCAACTCCACCACGTGGCTTCCTACGAATCCGGTACCGCCTGTAACAAGAGCTTTCATGACTTTCGAGAATACTTTCCCTTAAAATACCTAGTAATTTTGGTAAACTGCTCTCAAAGCCACTGAATTTACCTGAAGGACAGAGCAGCACACACGACGGATACAGGTTCCGCTCCGCGGAATTCCGTTCCGGATCGGTTTCTGCCGCACGCCAGATTACGAATTTTTTTAGCTCTTGACAACCTTCCGAGTTTTCGTGAAGGATAACGTCTCCGGCGCGACGACTCCGAAATACTGACGTGATATCTATCCTTGTGAGGAGGCTTTCATGGCCCCGAGATCATTAAACAAAGTGCTGTTGATCGGGCATCTGGGCAAAGACCCGGAGGTGAGATATACCGCTTCCGGTAAGGCGATGGCTACGTTTAGCATCGCAACGTCTCAGCAATGGCGCGACCAGGACGGCGCTGATCAGGAGAGGACGGAATGGCACCGTGTCGTGGCCTGGGGCCGGCTTGGGGAAATCTGCGGAGAGTACCTGAGCAAGGGCAAACAGGTTTACATTGAAGGCCGGATACAAAGTCGAGACTGGGAAGATCAGGACGGGAACAAGCGCACAACCGTAGAAATAGTCGTGAACGACCTGATTCTGCTGGGCGGAGCGGGCCAATCCCAAAATCGGGCTCCGAGTGAGGGACAAAAACGCCAGCCTCCCAGCCAGTCCAAGGGGCCCGCGGCGTCTCCCAGGCGGCAAGACGACCGCTATGCTCCGCCTCCGCCGGAAGACGACATTCCTTTCTGAGCAGTATGGCCACGTGGGGGAAATGGTCCTCACAACGGGCATTAAAGGATACATTTCCATCGAATCGGTTTGCACGAACAGTACCCTTTCGTTACTCCGAATGAGGGAGCTGCTGCCAGAGAAAAACCCCGTGACACGAAAAACACGTATCGTTTGCACACCAGTTGCCTTGACCGGAGCGCGATGAGCTTACATTATATATAGACGCGCTTGGTGAACGCACCGGCGTTCTTCATGATGCCACACGGACCAAATTGCGGTAAAATGGGAGTGCTCGGATTCGCTCAAGGAGGAGCAATGCGGAAAAGCATGACGATCGGTAGGGGAGTGGCTTGTATAGTCACTATTGTCGTCTTGGGAAGCCTTAGCTTTCAGCACGCGGAAGCTTTCAACGAAGCGCCCATGCTGACGAAACTCGTGGAATCCGGAAAACTACCTTCTGTTGACAAACGCTTGCCCTCTTCACCTATGGTGGTGACCCCCTTCGATCGGAACGGAGAATATGGAGGTGTTTGGCGACGTGCTTATACGGGATTGTCCGATCTCGTGGGAGCGCGGCGCGTGCTGTACGATCCTTTGGTCCGTTGGAGTCCGGATTATAAGATCGTGCCCAATCTTGCCGAGAAGTGGGAAGTCGACGACACAGGCCGCGTCTTCACGTTTCATCTCGTGAAGGGCGCTCGCTGGTCGGACGGTCAACCGTTTACCGCGGACGACATCGCCTTCTATTTCGAGGACGTTCTTCTCAACAAGGAGCTGACTCCTTCGATTCCCACCTGGATAGCGCCGTCCGGAACCCCGCCCAAATTCACGAAAATCGACGACTATACGTTTCAGGTTGAATTTGCCAAGCCGTACAGCCTTTTTCTGGAGCAATTGGCGTGTCCGGCCGCGATGGCCGTTGTGACGAAGCCGAAGCACTATCTTATGAAGTTTCACAAGAAATACGCGAAGCCCGAAGAACTGGAAGCATTGATGAAGGTGAAGAAGGCTTCCACCTGGGCCAAGCTGTTTCTCGACGCGTCGGACGTTCAGCACTCCCTGTTCACGGATCCGGAGATGCCGTCTCTGTGCGCGTGGATCACGAAGGTGCCTGCGCCCGCAAAACGCTTCGTCATGGAACGCAACCCGTATTACTGGAAGGTGGATCCCGCAGGCAATCAACTGCCGTACATAGACACGGTGGTTCACGATCTCCAGGCCGAAGCGCAGACAGTGCTTCTCAAAGCGGTCGCGGGCGAGATCGATATGCAGGGCCGTCTGCTCGGGGGAATGCAGAATTCAGTGCTCCTCCTGGCAAATCTTCCTTCCGGGAAATACAAGCTGGTACCCAAGGCTTCCACTGCTTCCGTCGGCGTGCTTTTGGCTCCGAACCTGAACCACAAAGACCCTCTTCTCAAGAAGATACTCGGTGATTCCCGATTCCGGAAAGCCCTCTCTTATGCCATTAACAGGCACGAAATCAACAAGATCGTGTTTCGGGGAAAAGGGATCCCACGGCAGGCTGCCCCCCTTCCTGAATCGGAATTTTACAGTCCATCCTATGAAAAGGCTTATCTGGAGTTCGATCAGGCCAAGGCCGCGGAGCTCCTCGATGAAATGGGGCTGAAAAAAGGGCCGGGCGGCAAGAGGATGAGACCTGACGGCAAGCCCTTGCAGATTTCACTCGATGTGATCGTGAAAATCCAGTCGAACGTGGACACCGCGGAAATCATTGCGTCAAATCTGAAGAATCTGGGAATTGATACGGAAGTGAAATCGGAAACGGTGGAACTGTTCCGTCAGAGAACCCAGAGCGCTGCCCACGACATTGCGCTGTGGTCCGGCGATGGAGGGATAGAATGCCTCCTGGAGCCGCGGTGGTATTTCCCCTTCAGCACGGAAAGTCTCAATGCCACGCTCTACGGACTGTGGTTTCAAAGCGGCGGCAAAAACGGGGAAGAACCTCCTGCAGATATAAAGCAACTCATGGAAACCTACCAGCAGATCCTGACTACCGTCTCACCGGACAAGAAAAAAGAATTGTTCAAGAAGATCATCGATGCAAATGAACAAAATCTGTGGGTAATCGGTCTGGTTCACGATCCGGACGACTTTTACGTTGTTGCGAAACATATGTTCAACGTTCCCAAGAGGGATTTTCAGAGCTGGATTTATCCGAATCCCGGACCTATTCACCCGGAACAGTTCTTTTTCGAGCAGTCAAAATAGATGAAGGCATAGCCGGTTTGATACGAATGCGCTTTCAAAAAAGTAAGATTGGGGGGACCCTCTTCGTAAAGAGTGTCCCGCCCAAACCCCGTCCCAGAAACTTCTATCATGAGCCGGCATCTGCATTTCCTCAGCGGAAATGCAGATACCGGCGAGTGGTAACGGTTCTTGAGGTGGGGTTCGGGGAGGAACGTCTTACAAGAAGTTCCTCCCCGATTTCACGTATTCGAAAACGCATTGGTATGACAGGCACGGAACGAAATTTTCCGACGGGCGCAGGGCCTCTTGGGGCCCCTTTCGCACCCCGCGATATCAACCGTATTCCGGGCGTGCAAACCCTCCACGAGTGAAGCGACCATGTTGGCTTACATTCTTCGCCGCATTCTGATGATGATCCCTACATTGATCGCTATATCGATAATTTCGTTTGCCATCATACAACTTCCTCCCGGCGATTTTCTCACCACGTACGTGGCGCAACTCAGCGTTAGCGGCGAAACCGTAGACAAGGCGGAGCTGGAAAGTCTCAGGCAGCGATTCGGTCTGGACCAGCCTATCTATGTCCAATATCTGCGGTGGGCCTGGAACTTCCTTCACGGCGATTTCGGATACTCCTTTGAATGGAAGAGGCCGGTGCGTTCTCTTATTGCCGAACGAATACCGCTGACCATCATCATTTCAGTGGCGACCTTGCTTTTCACGTGGGCGGTGTCCCTACCCATCGGCATCTATTCGGCTGTGCGGCAATATTCCTGGATGGACTATGTGCTCACGGTCGTCGGGTTTTTCGGACTTGCCACGCCGAATTTTCTTTTCGCGCTCGTGTTGTTGTGGGTCTCTTACGCGTACCTGGGAATGAGCATCGGTGGCTTGTTTTCGCCTCAGTTTGCAGAAGCGCCGTGGAGCATCGCCAAATTCGCGGACCTTCTCAAGCATTTGTGGATTCCTGTGCTCATCGTGGGAACCGGGCATACGGCAAAGTTCATTCGCATCATTCGTGGAAACCTGCTGGATGAACTGAGGAAACCGTATGTGACCACCGCGCGGGCCAAGGGCCTCTCCGAAGCGCGGCTAATCCTCAAGTATCCCGTACGAGTGGCCATCAACCCGCTGGTGAGCACCATCGGCTGGACGCTGCCGGAATTGATTTCAGGAATCGCGATTACTGCCGTGGTCCTGAATCTTCCCACATCCGGTCCGCTTCTGCTGGGCGCCCTCTTGAGCCAGGACATGCAGCTCGCGGGGAGCTTCATTATGTTGCTGAGTTTTTTGACGGTGGTGGGAACCCTGATTTCAGACATTCTTCTGGCGTGGGTCGATCCCAGAATCAGATTTGGAGCACGTGAGGGAGCATGAATCCGGGTACGGACACGGAAAACAAATATCTGAACGCGTCCACGCGGCAACTGGTGTGGTGGCGCTACAAGAAGCATGCTCTTGCAATGATCGGATTGTGGTTCATCGGCGGGCTGTACATTACAGCTCTGTTATGCGAATTTCTGGCGCCATACAGCAAGGATACCCGTCATTTTGAAAACATCTACGCCGCGCCGACGAAGGTGAGAATCTTCGATGAAGAGGGGCGGCTTTCCATACCGTTTGTGTACGGCCTGGTTCTAGACATAGATACCGCGAGCCAGCAAATACGGTACCGGGAGGACCGCTCGCAGCGATATCCCATCAGGTTTTTCGTAAGGGGAGATCCGTATGATTTCTGGGGACTCTGGATGAGCGATCTCCACCTTTTCGGCGTGGACCAACCCGGGCGAATTTTTCTGTTCGGCACGGATAGAATGGGCAGAGACATGTTCTCCAGATGTTTTTACGGGAGCAGGATCTCCCTGTCCATCGGCATGTTGGGCGTCTTCTTGAGCTTGATCCTTGGCCTGACCTTGGGCGGCGTTTCGGGATACATGGGTGGTTGGGCGGACAGCATCATACAGAGGACCATAGAAATAATACGGTGCTTTCCGAGTATTCCCCTGTGGATGGGACTCTCCGCCGCCATGCCGCCTCACTGGCCGGCACTCAAGGTGTACTTCGTCATCACCCTTATTTTATCGCTCATCGGGTGGACCGACCTCGCCAGGATGGTGCGTGGCAAGCTCATTGCCATTCGCGGGGAAGAGTTCGTGCTGGCCGCGCGGTTTGCGGGCGCGGGGCATGCTCGGATCATCTTCAGGCATTTGCTGCCGTCGTTTACCAGCCACATCATTGTGACCGTTACCCTCGCTATTCCGGGAATGGTCCTTGCGGAAACCGCCCTGAGCTTCCTGGGGATCGGGCTCCGGCCTCCCATCACCAGTCTGGGTGTGCTCTTGAAGGAAGCTCAGAACGTGACCACCATAGCTCTATACCCCTGGCTTCTGATACCGGTCCTGTTCGTGATTGCCACCGTGCTCTCGTTTAATTTCGTCGGCGACGGATTGAGAGACGCGGTAGACCCTTATTCAAGGTGAGAGTGATGGCGCCAGTCCTGGAAGTCGAAAACCTGAGAGTCCATTTCATGCTGGACGAGGGAGTAGTGCGTGCGGTGGACGGGGTCACTTTCAGTGTGGAACCGGGCAAGACTCTGGGCATTGTGGGAGAATCCGGGAGCGGAAAAAGTGTAATCGGCCAGTCGATCATGCGGATTGTTCCCTCTCCGGGGCGGATCGTTGGAGGCAGCATTCGCCTTCAGCTCGAAAGCGACAACGGCTCCCGTTACCTGGAACTAACCGACGTGGACCCGAAGGGCAGAATTGCCCGGGACATGCGCGGACGCGACATGGCCATGATTTTCCAGGAGCCCATGAACTCGTTCAGCCCCGTGCACACGATCGGCAGCCAGTTGATGGAAATGCTCAGGCTTCACACGGACATCTCGAAAGCAGAAGCTCGCAACAGAACCGTTGAAATGCTCAGCAAAGTGGGCATTCCTCAACCGGAACGAAGAATCGACGTGTACCCTCACGAATTGTCAGGGGGCATGCGACAGCGGGCCATGATCGCCATGGCCCTCATGTGTAATCCCAGGTTGCTCATCGCAGACGAACCCACCACCGCCCTTGATGTGACCATACAGGCGCAAATTCTTGAACTGCTGAAATCTCTCCAGGAAGAATTCGGGATGGCCATACTCTTCATATCCCACAATCTGGGAGTGATAGCCGATATCAGCCACGAAGTACTGGTGGTGTACTTCGGCCGAGTCATGGAGCATGCGCCCGTGGACCAGCTTTTCCGGGAACCCCGGCACCCGTACACCAAAGCCCTGCTGAAGTCTATACCCGGAATCGATACGCCGGTCCGCGGTCATCTCGCCACCATTGAAGGGACTCTCCCGGACCCGTTTGCCAACATAGCGGGTTGCCCTTTTTTCAGCAGGTGCCTGGAATGCCACGGAAACGTATCGTGCGAGGATCAGCCGTATGATTTGACCGAGGTGGCCAAGCGACATTTCGTGGCGTGCAAGAGAATGTGCCGCAGCATGTGAGGATTGTGTGTCAAAACGGGAAACTCTTCTGGAAGTACAACATCTCAAGAAACACTTTCCCATCCATCAAGGAGTGTTCAGGAAGGTTGTCGGCCACGTCAAGGCGGTGGACGGAGTCAGTTTTACCGTTCGTACCGGTGAGACCGTTGGAGTAGTGGGTGAATCCGGATGCGGCAAAACCACGGTCGGCCGGCTCATCATGTCTGCATATCGGCCGACCGCCGGACACATCTGGTTTCAGCCCCCAAACGGTCGGGAGCCTGTGGATATAGCGAACATCGATCCGGCCGAGATGAGATCGTTACGGCCGCACATCCAGATGGTGTTCCAGGATCCTTTTGCTTCCCTCAATCCGAGGATGACCGTTCGCGAGATTCTGGCGGAACCCCTGATCGTGAACAAAGTTGTCCGCGGCAGAAAGCTGGAGGACCGGATCCGCGAATTGGTGGAACTGGTGGGCCTGAAGGTTCAACATCTCAGTCGCTATCCTCATGCATTTTCCGGAGGTCAGCGTCAACGCATAAGCATAGCCAGGGCTCTCGCTCTGCAGCCCCGATTGCTTGTCGCCGATGAGCCTACTTCCGCGCTGGATGTATCTGTCCAGGCGCAGATCGTGAACCTGGCGCTGGAAATCCAGGATCGGTTGGGTCTGGCTTACCTGTTCATCTCACACGATCTGGGTCTTGTCCGGCATTTCAGCACGCAGATCGTCATCATGTACGTCGGCCGGGTGGTGGAATACGCCCCTGCTCAGCCCCTGTTCGGGCGGCCCAGGCACCCGTATACCGAAGCCCTCATGTCCAATGTGCCTACCACACGGCCGGAACTGGTCGGCCGGCGGATCATTCTTCGAGGAGAACCTGCGGACCCTATTAATGCACCGGGAGGTTGCCCTTTTCACCCGCGATGTCTGTACGCGCAGGACATCTGCTCTGAGGTTGTCCCCCAACTGGAAGAAGTTGAGGCCGACCACTCTGCTGCCTGCCATTTTGCGCGAGAGCTGGATTTGAGCGGCTGTGACGCTCTCGGCTGCGCAATATGACGAAAGAAGCGTTTACGTACCTCGCCGAGTCTTCCACGGGTTCCTGTCGTGTTATTGAGGATTTTCTCCGATCGGTTGGAGCCCCTGTGGGGAAGGTCGGTTCTTGGCAAGAAGTTCGGTGACACTCACTCATTATGGGATTGACTGTGCGATGACAGATGGGCGATGCTGCCTTCAAGGGTGACTTTTAGGCATCAGGCTGGTTGAAATCCGGTTCGTTTGTGGTAAGAATGTCCGGCGAGCCGCTCAACACGGGAATTGGTACCATGACGCGTCAGGGCATGAAAAGAATACTCGTTTACACTCATAACTCCATAGGCCTGGGGCATGCCTTTCGCACGCTTGCGGTGATCACCGGAATCAAACGATGGAGGCCCGACATAGATTTCCTGGTGTTGTCAGGCACGTCGGTGCCCCAAGTCTTCTTCGCCGAAGGCATTGAAGTCATCAAGCTCCCGTCCGTAAAGCTGGATATTAACCACAAAGACAACCCCATGCACTCCCGGTATCTCACCGGATTCGAACTTGAAAGCATATTCGACTTTCGTCAACAAATCATTATGGCGAGCTTCGATTTTTTCCAGCCTGACGCGCTCGTCATTGAACATAACATGACCGGGCAGATGAGCGAGCTGATTCCCCTGCTCATGAAGAAATGGATGCGAAAAGGGGGGCCGGTGGATTTCGCGTTGGCCCACATCTGTCGGGGCATCATGAAGTGGGTGCCGTTGCTGAAAATTCCGTATCAGAATCCGCGTCACAGGTCCGAATCAATTAATATAGGGGCGCTGTACGATTTCATGTACGTGCTGGAAGACAGGGAAGTCATCGACATCAACAAACAGTTTCTCGGGAACGATCCGGAGCTGGAAAAGAAGATTCGCTATCTGGGCAAGATAACCAACAAGGTCTACGGTGAACTGGCATCACGCAGAGAGGCTCTGGAACGGTTCGGATTGCCGGACATGAAGATCGTCCTGGTTTCTCTGGGACGAAATAACCGTATGTTCGAACTGTCTCAAAGGCTCCTGGAAATTTACACGAATGCCGACATTCGGAGAGATTATCAGATGGTCATGGTGCTGGACCCGTACATGGACAACGATGCAGCCAAGGCTCTCCGGAAACATCCTCTGAGCGAGGGAGTGCGATTCCTGCCGTTCGTTCCGGATCTCGTTGATCTCATCCGGCATTCGGAATTGGTGATCTCCCGGGCCGGGTATAACACAGTCAATGAGATTCTGCTCACCGGCGCAAAGGCTATCTTGATTCCGGAAAGCCACGGAGGCGGCGAACAGGAATTGCGGGCGCAGAACATTCATGAAGAGAACGTACGAGTCCTCACTGAGGAACAGTTCCTGACACCGGATACGGAACAATTGTTGTCGGAACTCCTGAGCCGGAAGGACCGGCAGATTTCCGTCAAGTTCGATAAATACGCCATCGGAAAAAGTATTATAGACGACCTGGAGAACTGGAAAGCGACACCCCGCACATGCCGCTAGACCGTGATTCATATAGGGATTCTCAAAAGTAATTTCGGTTTTGATACGCTAAAAGATCGGAAGATTGTCATTGCGAGGGCAAAGCCCGAAGCAATCTCAATCCGACCAAAACCGAGAGTGCTTCGTCGTTCCACTCCTCGCAATGACATGATTGGATGGTCGGAATGCGGGCACTCCTTCGCCGCGGACGACGCAGAGCCATCTCATACGCATGCGCTTTCAAAAAAGTAAGATTGGGGGGACCCACTTTGTAAAGAGTGTCCCGCCCAACCCCCCTCCCAGAAACTTCTATCGTGCTCCGGCATCTGCATTTCCGCTGAGGAAATGCAGATGCCGGCGAGTGCTCAAAGTTTTTGAGGTGGGGTTCGGGAAGCAACGTCTTACAAGAAGTTCCTCCCCGATTTCAAGTAGTTGAAAACGCATTGGTCTCATCACTTCGCTCAGGAGAGCCCCCAGCCCTGACATCTCATAAATCTTGTGGCGGATGCGTATGACACACAAGCTCCCGAGAAGAAAACGAGCCGGACTGCATCACTCCGATGCGGCGTCGCCGGTGCCGGCTTCTCTGTCTTGGCCGCCGGGCTCCGGCAGCCTCACCATCACCCATTTCTGAGTCTTGTCCTTTCCGAAATGGACCAGAGCTTCTGTTTGGTCCTGGGTGAGATTATAGATGCCGGCTTCCATAACAATGTCGGTATTCTTGCCGTCGTTGAAAGTCCATGCCGCACGCTGGGTGGTTTTGTCTACAGAGCCTTTTATCGGCCGCGCAGTATCCGTATCCACATTATAGTAGTTGCCCTCGATACTTCCATCTTTACTCACTGCAAGCTGCAGCACCGTATTGGAAGCTCCGGTGTCTCCCTGACTCAAGGCGAATACTCCCAGGGGCATCCATTCCCCCGAATCCGCATCCTGACTCTGCGGGGCAGACGCAAGCTGTGCGGCTTGATCGTAGTACTGCCCTGCGGTGGCCACCGGTTCGCCATTCATATAGACTGAGTCGTTATCGTAATAGATGTTGTCTCCGTAATCGTAGCTCACCGGAGATCCCCACCCCCAGGGGAACCAGCCTGCCACGGCCACCCACGCAGCCGGCCGCCACCAGTGGTGCCAGTCATGGTGATGCCATTGCCCGTTGTGCGAGTAGGCGCTGGCAAGACGGGGGTGATTTTGCCACCAGTTTCTGTTGAACATGTTGTCGTAACGATTCACGTAATTATTCCGAACATGCTGTGCCACTTGAACGTTCACGTCTCTTCGCGGACGATCTGTTCCCGGACGTCCATCGAAGCCGGGCCTGTCGCCGGGTCCTTGCCCGGGGCGGTGGATGCCCTCGCCGTCCGGCTTCGTGAGGTGCTGCAATGCCAGCGCTCCGGCTGCGCCCCCCGCTACCGCGCCGATGGTCCCAAGTCCGGGTTTCCTGCCCTCTGAGGGTTTGGGGAGATTAAGAAAATTTTGCACTTGCGACTCGGTGGGGCGATGCGTGCCGTCAGGTCTCGTTTGGGGACGAAATCCGGATTCTGGGGTTCTGTCCGGCCGGAAGGAGCCCGCTTGAGGCCTGGATTGCGGAATTGACGATCTCTGAACCGCATGAGAAGGCTGGTACACCTGTCCTCCGGCAGGTCGCGAGAAACCGGCAGAATGGCTCATGACAGGAGCGCTGTGGACCATGCCTCCGCCACCCATTCGCGCCCCTCCGCCAAATCCCCGAGCTTCCACATCGACAGCGGACAAGGACAGGACTGATAGGAAAATAACTGAGCTCATTGCTGAATTCTTCATCGCGAAACCTCCGTTTCGGGGATGTTCTAGCGTTTCGCCGGTTTGCGAACGACCCTGACCTCGTCGATGTTGGGCTGCGGTTCACCGTTAATTTCACGGCCGGTCGAACTGAACAGAAAGGCATTGTTGTCGACAGGCGAATAGATGTTGATTGAAGAGGCTTTTTCTCCCGTGGCCAGAACGCTCGACATCTTTACGGCCCATCTGGATCCTTCTTTGGACCAGACCCCCTCTCCAAAACCGCCGGACGAATCGAACACCCATGATCTGATCCGCTTCATGGCAGGATCCCAGCCGATTACTTGGGTTCCCTGCAGCGGAGTGCCTCCGGCTGGTGTGACCGCAAAAGACAGGGTGATGAAATTTTTGTTCCGCGTCCATCGTCCGGAAGTTTCGACGTCCATTTGATCGCTTTCGTCAACCCAATCACCCACCAACCATTCCAGCTCCTTCAAGTGTTCGTAATTAGACGGTATTTTTGCAGCCTCCTCCACTCGGTTGATTTTCCAGGCGGAGTTGCGCTTTACGTACTTCAGCACGTACGTAAATTCCTCGTCCTTTTGGCCCGGCCGAGAAACCACAGCCGTACCCTCTTCCACTGCTTCATTTGCCCGCGGAAAACGAATTCCCGAGATGTGTACGTTCACCTGGGCGCCCTTGTTATTGGAAAAGAACTGTTTGAAAGCCTTTTCGATTTTGTCCCGGCCTTTGAGGCGTTCGCCCGAGGGCGTGATGTACTCTGCGTTGTCAGCCCAAAATCCTGCGAACGCTTTTGCATCCCCCTGGTTGAATGCCTGGACGTACGATTCCACTCCCCTTCTGATAGCCGTTTCTTCCTTGGCATCGGTGCCGGTGTTCTGGGCCAGTATCGGACCGGCATTCAATACGGCAATAATGATGAACAGCGCCAATCTCATCATGGGCTATGACCTCCTGGTGTCGGGATCGACAGACGTATCGCTCGTCGGTTGCTGCATATGAGCCCTACGGTATCATGTACTTCTCAAGAGAGCACTTTTCAAGAGCCTATCCGGAGAAAAAGGACTTTGGAATCCTATTTCATAAGAACCATATTTCATGGAAGGGACGGAATTCGGGTTCCTCGTCCTGTACCCGTGCCGGGAACTGGGACCAGGTGTAGCGGGTTGCCAAGAATATTGTCCGTTTGAGTGTGCGCGGGCCTCAGGGGTTCCCACACTTCGGACAACGCAAAGCCGCCAAACGTTCGTTCGGGAGATCCTGAGATCTGCTGGACGAATCGGCCGGAACTTTTGGCAACTGCTATAGACGCATTCGCCAAAAGATTTATGAGATTGCAGGGTTGGGGGCTCTCCTGAGCGTAGTGATGAGACGTCTCTGCGTCGTCCGCAGCGAAGGAGTGCCCCAGCCTGTGCCCGGAATCGAGTTACCTGTAAAAAAGCGAATCCGTAATAGACCTGGAAGGAGTGACATGGAGCTCTACCTGAAGTTAGGAACAGTCGCAATTCTCTGGGCAACATGGTGCCTGATCCATTCGCTGCTCAACAGCAGCGGCCCCGTGGGAAGAGTGCGAATTTTTCAGGGACGGGCTCGGCGATATTATCGGATATTTTACAATGTGTTCGCGATATTCAGCCTGGCGATCGTTTACACTCTTATGCCTCGCGGGACCGAGGAACTCTGGAAATGGGATGGACCGCTTATCGCTATTCAGGCCTCATTGTGGGCGGCTGCATTTTTCGTATGGTTTCGGTGTGTCCGCATGCTGAATACGTGGGGATTTCTCGGCCTGGATGCTTTCCGCGAAACTGAGGTCCCCCTTCAGAAACAGGATTTGATTACGAACGGCATATACGGCGTGATTCGGCATCCCCAGTTCCTGGCCGGACTCATCATCTTGTGGACGCGGGATTTGACGGACGTGGATCTGGTCGTAAATGTTGTCCTGACGCTGTACCTCATCGTCGGCTCTAAAATAGAGGAACGCAGACTCATACGCAAATTTGGCGCAAGGTATCTGGATTACATGTACCGCGTGCCCGCCTTCATCCCGCACGGCAGTGCTGGGAAGCACGAACCTGAGAAGCGCTGATACATCAGGTATGTATTTTAATATTTTCGAGCTGCTTCCAGGTTTGCTCCGAATACCAGATGTCCACCATGGCATCTCGATAGCGGGCGTCTTGTTTCTTCATTTCTTCTCCCGTGTCATGCCTCAGGAGCATCTTTATGCTCTCAAATGCCGGGCCGTATCTCTGCGCGAATTCCTTTGCTCTTTGGAGCGCGTGCTCTTCCAGGGATTCTTCTGTGACCGCTTCGTCCACGAGGGACAGCCGCTTTGCCTCCTCTGCGGAAAACATGGCTCCGGTATAGGCCACCAATTCAGCGTTTCTGCTACCCACGCAATACTTCAGCATCACGGCGCTACCGGGAAAGAGCGATGAGCCGAAATTAATTTCATTGAGGCTGATCTTGGCTTTCCCGGAGACCATAACCCTGTAGTCACACGCGGTGGCGAGCATACATCCGCCTGCCACGGTATGGCCGTTAAGCGCAGCGATAACGGGTTTCGGGTATAGAAACACATAGGTGTACAGATCGGCGAATTTGGTTACGAATCGTATAAAATCTTCTTTCGAATAGCCGAGAAACTCGGGAATATCCAACCCGAAGGAAAAAAACTTGTCCCGGCCGGTGATCGTGACTGCTCTTACTCCGGGATCAACAGCCAATTCTTCGAACGAGCACTTGAGTTCCTCAGTAAACGATTCGTTGATGGGGTTTACTTTTCCCCTGTCCAGAGTAATTCTTGCGACTTCTCCGTGCATGGATACCCGTACAAAGCCCATACTTGCTCTCCTTACTTGACTCGAACATATTGAATCGGCAGGCACTTTTTGCGAGAAACTTGCAATTACAGACAAGGGCCTCCGTATTTTTCTCTTTGGCTGCCCATGTGAATTACGTGGCGTTTGCTGCAGGATGAACCCCTGTTACCACTCGATGGCAGGGCCGACATCGTCCTGGAATGCGCAGCATACCATTGCGTCCCGGTCGCGCAATCCCGGCAGCGAACTTCGCGCGCACTCCAGCGCGAGATCCGCGCGATTGTTGGTCTCGGACATGTGCGCCAGAACGACCGCTTGAAGTTCGTCGGTGAAAATACGCTGCAGCAACTTTGCGCTTTCCGTGTTGGAGAGATGTCCCAGACGGCTGCGAACCCTCTGTTTGAGCTCCCACGGATACGGGCCGTCCCGTAACATTTGCGGATCGTGGTTGCTTTCCAGCACGATCACCTGCAAGCCGGTCAACAGGTTTGCCACCAGGCCTGTGGCGGTTCCGAGATCCGTGGCTATTCCCAAACGGGCCGAGCCGCGAGAAATCCTGAATCCGACAGGATCGGCACAATCGTGGGGTACGGAAAATGGGTGGATGCGAAACCCTGCACACTCGAAGATTTGGCCGGTCTCGAAAAATTCGAGCTTGTGTATGTTGCCTACGCTATTTTTTACGACTTGCCATGTGCCGCGGTTCATCCACACGGGCAGCTTATATTTCCTGGAAAGCACCCCGACGCCCTTCACGTGATCCGAATGACCGTGCGTTACGATGATTCCGCTCAGAGAAGCCGGGTCCTCACCCGCTTGTGACATGCGTTCGCAGATCCGCTTCGCCGACAGACCGGCGTCTACCAGGAAGGCGGCGGAGTCGCATTGCACGAGGAACGAGTTTCCTGAACTTCCGCTAGCCAATGGCGTCAGTTTCATTGTTGCGCCCTTCGGACGAACTCGTTTAGTCGGCGCGGAAAATTATCTCTCGCCGCATACGGTGTCAAGCAATTTGTCTCCCCGTCCGTAACCATTCCGTTACGGGTGGAAAAAGGATGTCATTGCGAGCGAAGGGAAGCCCTCTCCGCCCTTAAGCATCGAGATTGCTTCCACGTTTCACTCCTCGCAGTGACAGAGATTAGGCACCTCCCCCGAGTAACCGAATGCCAACTTCTGTCCTGCTGCGGGAAACCTCATTCGTAGCCCATGAGCCTGCCGATCACGAGCACCGCGAGCACCAGGCAGACTATCCAGGCCTGAATCATAGGCCCTCCCTTGGCCGGGGGATCGTGAATCACCTCTCTGGCATAGTCGGACGCCTTGTCATGAGGAATGTTTTCGAGTATCCTTTCACCTAGATCCTGAAAGGGACGAATGGTGTTCGTAATAAGCGCCGGACGCCCATGTTCCGGTTGAAGTATGAGAAAGAGCTTGTTTCCGGTCTTTACGGCATCCAGGTATCTTATGTCCCGCCATTCGAGATATACGGTTCGGAGAAGTTTTGAGATTTCCAGGCCGTTGGCGTCGAGAGTGATTTTTCTTGCCAAGATCTCTGCCCCCAAGTAATAGAACGGCAAAAGGAGCGCAGCAAGCAGGATTCCCTTGTTTGTTGCTCCTTCCAAGATCAGCAGAAAGGCTCCGAACCCCATGGCAAGGACGACTGGAGGAATCATGCGGGGATCGGCTCGATAAGATCTGTTCTCCATGTTTTTCGTCTTTCCTGCGTGTGACTTCACTTGTGACTCCGGAAATCTTATGATAGCATTGAAATCTTTCAAGATGGAGGCTTTTTTGGAACACCTCTGCAACACCCATGGGGAGGATTTCCCGATGTCAACATTTCAACCCGTCAGGTTCTTGCTCATAATATTGATTGTTATCGGTTTCGCGCTTGCGCCAGCTCGCACCCTCCTTGCCGAGAACAACACCAAATCGCCGGATTACAAGGAACTCAAGCTGTTTCGGCAAGTTATGGGGATAGTCCAGAAGAACTATGTCAAAGACGTTCCGGACAAAGAGTTGATCCAGGGTGCAATTAACGGCATGCTCCAGGCCTTGGACCCCCATTCCTCCTTCTTGACCGAGGACATGTTCAAAGAGCTGCAGGTGGAGACAAAAGGCGAATTCGGCGGCCTGGGTATCGAGATTACCCTTGAGAATGGAGTTCTCACCATAGTCTCGCCCATTGAGGATACCCCTGCGTTCAAGGCAGGTCTGAAACCCGGTGACAAGATCATCAAAATAAACGGTGAGGCCACGAAGAACATCACGCTGCAAAAGGCCGTGAAACTCATGCGAGGACCGAAGGGTTCCAAAGTTACCATAACAATAATGAGGGAAGGCTTTCGCAAGGTGAAGGACTACAGCATCACCCGGGATATCATTCACGTGCATTCGGTAAAAAAAGAGCAGCTCGACCCGGGGTACGCCTACATTAAAATAGTAAATTTCCAGGAAAGCACGGACACGGATCTTCAGGCCGCAGTGAAAGATCTCGGTGACGACGAGAACATTAAGGGTTTGATTCTGGACCTCCGCAATAATCCCGGCGGTCTGCTCGATCAGGCCGTAAAGGTGTCCAACCTCTTCGTCGATAAAGGACTTATCGTGTACACGGACGGCAGGGGCAAGGATCAGAGAATGGAATTCCGTGCCAACCGAGTAGCCAAGCACTATAAATTCAAGGTTGCGGTTCTTATCAATGAAGGAAGTGCGAGTGCCTCGGAAATCGTGGCCGGCGCTCTCCAGGATCACGATCGTGCCGTAATTTTTGGGACGAAATCTTTCGGGAAAGCTTCCGTTCAGACAATTATTCCACTGGACAACGGGTCCGGTTTGAGGCTGACCACGGCGTATTACTATACGCCTAAAGGACGCCACATCCAGAAGACCGGCATTCATCCCGACGTGGATATGAAACAGGAAGTGCAGAAGCAACAGGAAGAGGAACTCGAAGAAGAAGCCAAAGCCGACAAGAAAAAAGAACAGAAGCCCAAGCTTCGGAACAACAAGTTGGATCTGGAAAACGACCCGGTTGCAAAAAAAGCCATTGAGTGGCTGAAATCGGATGTCACCGTGAAACAGTTCAAGATGGACAACCAGAAACCAGCCGTCCCGGACACTGCGTTGAACCTGAAATAACTTTCGCCGGCCCCGCATGTACAGGAATGTAGACCGGGGCCGACCCAGCGTACAGGTTGTCTTAAATCAGGTCGCACATGCTTGTCGGAGCAGATTGCTTCGTCGCTTCCCCCGCAACGACACTGCTCGGTCCTGTCATTGCGAGCGAAGCGAAGCAATCTCTCTTGGTCATGAATCCGGCACCGAACGTACGAAAAGCAATACTTATACGGATTCGCTTTTTTACAGGTAAGTCTATTCCGGGCGCGGGCTGGGGGCACTCTTTTGCTGCGAACGACGCAGAGCCGTCTCATCACTTCGCTCAGGCGAGCCCCCAGCCCTGACCTCATAAATCTTGTGGCGAATGCGTCTTAGCCCTGCCTGACGTTTTCTCGAATATAATCCCGCACATTTTCTTTACGGAGGTCACCTACCCGCGATGTGTCCGGCGGTCTCATACGAATGCGCTTTCAAAAAGTAAGGTTGGGGGGACCCTCTTTGAAAAGAAGTTCCTCCCCGACTTCACGTATTTGAAAACGTATTGGTATCAGTAGGTTATTTTTGAGAAGCTCCTTCGTCGCGTGAATCGGTTCGGTCGGGGACAGCTTATCCGTTTCTCAGACGAATTGTCGCTTTGCGGCCACGAGATATTCGGGAATTCCGCCTGGAAGTTCTTTTTCTATTTGTCGCTTTGCTTGCCGCAACTGGGCCATGACGGCTGGGTCGTTCATGTCGTCCAGGTACCGAATTGCTCCGCCTCTCCTGCCGAGTTGAAACAGGAGTCGGTCGTCCTCGGGAAGATTGAGGTATCGGTCGATAATGTCCACTATTTTGCGTTTGTCTTCTGGGAGCTTTCCTTCGACCTCCTCGAGGAGATTCAGGATATGATCGCTCACCAGGGCGGTCGAGATGCCGTCCAATTCTTCAATGAGCATTTTTATTTCCGCGACGATCATGTCTTCGTCGGGAATCTGGAATTCCCCATTTTCCACCATTTCCATGAGACGGGTTCCGGGACGCACGTACAGTGATCGGAATCTCACGAACCCCGGATTGATTGCGTTTATGACCCGGGCCGATTCTCTTGCGTTTTCTTCAGACAATGCCGCGCCGCCGATTCCCGGGATTATATAAAGGCACAGCGACAAACCGGCTGCTACGACTCGTTTGCCGCCTTCTATCATCTGATGAGCCTGAGCGCCTTTGTCGATCATCTTGAGGATACGATCCGAACCGGATTCCATTCCCACGTGGAGCCTTGCCAGACCGGCTTCTTTCAGGCGAATGTAATCGTCGACGGTTTTCCCCTTCAGGGTAACCGCTCGTGCGTACGACGTAACGCGTTCCACCTCCGGAAAACGATTGCGAATGTGGTTGAGTATCGTGACGAGAGCTGACGTGGACAGCATAATGGAATTGGCGTCTTGAAGAAACACCGTATTCCCTCCAGAAGCCATCCAGAACGCCACGGAGCGAAAAGAATCCGGCAGGCTCGGATTCCTCAGGATATCGGACAACACGCGTTTTGTGAGAACTCCTCCGTCACCGGTTTTGTGAGACATCTCCAAGATCCGGTCCTTTACCGCCTTGGCAGCGTCTATGTCTGCAAGGATGTCCTCCAGCGATCTGCGGGAAAAAGTTCGTTTCTTGTAAGTGCTGCAAAACGCGCACCTGTTCCACGGACAATTCCGCGTAGCGCGTATGAGCAGACTGCCAGCCTCGCTTGGTGGCCGGATGGGTCCCTGTTCAAATTGTAAGGTTGTGTCTGCGATCATTCCTTCTCCCCAACAAGGTCGGCCACGGAAGATTTTTAGCTTAGGATTTGATCGTGGCGACCATTAGTGATAAACTCTCTCGGAAATCTCCGTTTCTACTATAAACGCTAATCCAAAATGAGGGAACCTCATTGAATAGCTTTCTTTCGAGAGACATTCTTTGCTTCATCGGAATCTGTGCTTTTCTGCAGATCTTGACACCTTGCCCTCACGCGGAGACTCAATTTCCAAAAGCCATAAAGATTGTCGCTCCAAACGGATTCTCCACGTCGGTTTACACTAAGCCCAGCACCGCGTCGGAGGTCCTTGGTATTGCGTTTAACGGCACGGTCATGGAAACCGTGGGAGCGCAGGGTGAGTTCATCGAAGTGCGAGTGCCCGATAAACAAGCGAACGGTTTCGTGCTGAAAGAACACACCACCATCTGGGAACCACCCCAGAAAAAGGGAATTTCCCTTCTGTTCGTGGGTCTGGCAGGATTTGCAGTGCTGGTGGCCGCGGGTATTCTCCTGTATTTCCTGAAAGCGAGAAAGGCTGAAGAACTGGCAAAAGTTGCCGCCTCCATTCCCGCGTCCATCAAACGGGGAGAAGAACTCTATCGCATGAGCGACTATGAAGGCGCCATCAAGGAGTTCAACAGTTATTTGAATCTACAAGGCGGGGAGGTGAGGAACCCGGATGTGTATCGCCGGCTCACCGTTTGTTACCAAAACGTCAACGACATAAAAAACGCTGCTCATGCCTGGGAAAAGATGCGTTCCCTGGGAGGCCTCCGGACCATGGAGGATTACACTCTCGGTGTAGAATTGATGATCGCTCTGGGCAGAGAGACTCAGGCTGCAGAAATTTACGAGCACCTCCTGGAAAAGGAAACCGATGAAGAACGGCGATTCGACATTCACAAGAAGCTGTTTGAAACGTATCGTCGTTTGAAAGACTCGCAAAAAATCGTCCACCACGCGGTTCAGTTGAAGGACTTCGGAACGGCAGAAACGTCCATCATCCCCGATACGGTGAATTTCCTCTTCTCCGAAGGAAAAACCGATGTAGCCATCGAGTCCAACAATAAAGACATCATAATGGGAATATGTGAGGAGTTTGTCGAGGAAAAGGCAAAAACCGCAGAAGCTGCACGCATTTATTTAAAGTGCCTTGAGTATGTCCCCACCGACCAACGATTGCACCGCCTGCTCGCCGACATATACAACAAATGTGGAGACTACCGCCGGGCCGTGAGCGAACTCATCATTTTGAACCAGCTGGACAAGGAGCAGCCCGACAAGTACATCGAGGAAGCAGCCAAGATCTACATCGAGAACGGCCGCGTTGCCGACGCTCTGGCGGAAGGCAATCCTCTTATCATCAAGAAAATTGCCCAATCGTTTCTGGTGAGATCTGAAGTAAATGCCGAAGCTGTGGCGGTGTACGAAAAGGTGCTGGAATTCCAGCCACGCGCGGTCGGGATAAACAGAATGCTGAGCACCGTATATCTTACCCGCGGGCAACTGGATAAGTACACGGAAAAGCTCAGGCTCCTTCATGAACTGGACGGAAAGAATCACGACTATCTGTCTGACCTTGCTCAGTGCATCATCGACAACGACTTGATAGAAGAGACCATACGAGAAGGCAACCGGGAGCTAAACACCAAGGTTTTACGACAGCTCATGAAGCGCGGGGCCACCCATGATAAAGCGGTGGAACTATTCGAAAAACTCATCAATGTTGAACCGAACAACGTGCTCATCAGATCGGCTCTTGTGAAAGCCTACGAGCAAAGGGGAGAACCCCTCAAACAGTTTGCTCACCTGCTGGCGCTGGCCAATCTGAAGCCCGAGGACGAGGAAACGTGCGAACACGTGGCTAAGATCGCAGTGGAAAACAATCTGCTGGACCGAATCATAGCAGAAGGAAACCCGAAGCTATTCGCTGCTACGGGGTTGGCGATCGTACAGGCGAAAATGGAAGGGCCTGAAGCGAAACAGATACTTGAGATAGCGGCCAAACAAGATCCTGAGGAATCCCAGGCAAAAGAATATCTCCAAAGCTTGAATATCGAGGAACAATCAGCGGCAACCCCCCTGAGCGAACCGGCACAAGCGCCACCGGTCGCGAAAACACCCGTAGCGCCGAAACCGGTCCTGGAATCCGCTGCGACACCTGCTCCGGCACCCCTCCCGCTGCCCGAGGTTTCTGCGGCGAAGAAACCGTCAGGCGCCGGTACTTCACAAAACGGAGCGAAACCGGATGCCCAAACAGGCGCTGAACCGGATGGGAAACAGCATGCCTCTGAGCTTCCTCAATCCAAGTCCCAGCCGGAGATACCGAAGGAAAAGATAGTACCGAAGAATCCGAAAAAAGTCGTTCGGAAAAACGAACCAAAGCCGCAGGAGAAACCCCGGGAAGAACCTGAACCGAAAGTCCGATCGGAGCAACCTGCGAAGTCCTCGACTGCCGCAGGCCCCCCCCAGGAGAAGTCGCCTCCGTTACCACAAACGCTTTCCTTGACGGATTCGGCAGTGCCATTTTCGGAAAAATCCATCACGACCTTTGTCTCCGGATTCGCACACGGCCAAGGCCTGAGAGACCTGCCCCGGGAAGAGCTCTTCCTGCCGGGCACGGGAGGAATGGCGTACAAGGAAATGGAGATTCTCCTCAGCGACGGCTGGGGGAACTTGCACGTGGGAGCAGAGGTTAACACCGCCAAATCTGTTCTCATGAGGATTTTCCGGAAAGATTTGCTGGATGTGTCGGCAATGGAAGAATTTGTAGTCCAGGCCACGGATCTCGGATACAACCTGGTGCACGAAAGCGTGTTGCCTCTCGAAGAAGCGGCCCGAGGGCGAGGAGGTGCGGTAGCGTTCGTCCACCCGTTCTGCCCGTATACGCTTGAAGGTGTCATAAGGTCGAAAAGACGTCCCGACCTCAATCGCAGACTGGCGCTGATCGGTAAACTGCTCGAGGGACTTTCCTACGCGCACAACTACAAGGGTATAGACGGAAAACTTCGCCGGACGTACCATTTCCACTTGCAACCCGGTCAAATACTCGTAGACGACACCATGGAGCACATCTGGATCGCGTGTCTAGGATACTCCCAAATGTACAGGAATTTAACTCGAGCAAAGCACGCCCGGTGGCAAGAACCCGGAATGAATCCGGCAACCATGCCTCCGGAATTTTTCCGCTCCCGAACGGGTACTATTCGAGAAAGGTCAGCCGATATTTACTCTCTCGGCGTACTGATGTACTTTATAGCTACGGGTGAATTTCCCTTTGAAGGGCCCTCTTTTGATGATTACAAATTCCAGCACTCAAAGATTTTCGCGGCTCCTCCGCGATTGATCGAACCGACCGTCCCTGATTGGCTCGAACCCATCATTCTCGGCTGCCTTGAAAAAGAACCCGAGAAACGGTGGGATACTGTAATTGAAATGAAGCGGGTTTTTACACAATCCTACAAATAAAATACCGTTACCAATTATTGCGCGCAAGCGTGACTATAAGTCGGCTCACCGTGATGCTTGAACTGTTCTTCTTCTTGAAGGTTACTAATGTAATGTGACAAAATTTTGCATCGTTCGCAGGGGTTGTACGTGGATTCATACCGGGTTACTTTTCCTTTTGCACGTGATGACATTTGGATTTTCAAATCCTTTATGTCATTGTACATCCTGACGCAGTGACGAATGCTCCACCTTCCTTTGAATACTCTGCATGTCACCGCATACTCATCCAGCCACCCCTTTTGATCGGTTTTCATAGAGACCCCTCCTCCTCAATGAGACAGACATTCCCATTCACGGCTGTGTGCTATCAATTAGTCCATAACCCTTGTGATTCATGTTGACACCCTTACTGGGGAAATGTTCCTGTATCATAAGCGGTTGTTCGTGGAATTTTGAAGTTGACTGGCGCCACAGTTAATGCTAGTTTTTCGACGAAGAGGTGTGGATAACCGCTTTGAAAGCGAACAATAATTACACAATACGGGTTACGTACCGTCGATCCCGTTTCCGCGGAAGAAGCGCTGTTCTTACGGGTGTTCTGTGTTTCCTGGCTTTTTTTGTGACCGCGTATTTTTACTTTGCCCCCGGATCTGCGGAAACTGCGCCGCTTTCTTGTAATCTTCAACGCCCAGCATTCGAGTCAGCTTCATCCTCACACACGCAATCCCTAAACGCTCAAGATGCCAGCAATCAGCATTGTGCCCCTGCCTGCCAGGAAATCTCCGAATTGACGAGCCAGGGAGATACGCTTTTTGCTCTCATGAATGAAAACATTGCCGACGAATCATCCGCCCGGACCGTGGCCACTCAATTTGCGGCATCAATCGCGTCCGCATTGAATAAACCGTTCAGCGCACAGACACCTCTTGAGCCCGGGAAAAGGTATACCGTTACAGTTGACCAGAACGCCGAGTTTCTGAAAGCAACGATAGAACTGGACCCTGCCAACGTGTTCCATGCAGCGGCCCAGGGAGACCGTATTCACTGCTGGAAAGAAGAGGTGGTTCTGGACTTCAAAATAGAGACATTGCAGTTTCGAGTGAAGGGAACTCTCACGGAATCAGTCTTGAACGCGGGGGAAGGAACTGAGCTCGCACAGAGATTGGCCAACGTCTTCAAGTGGGACATAGATTTTCAATCCGAGTCAGTGCGCGGGGACACGTGCAAGCTGCTATTCGAACGCAGATACGCGGACGACCGACCGTCAGGGTACGGTAATATTCTGTGTGCCGTGTACAAAGGGAAAAAAACCGAAAAAACAGCCATCCTTTTCAACAACCAATATTTTGATGCAGAAGGCGTGGAGTTGAAAAAAGATTTCCTGAGATCTCCGCTCACGAGGATTCGGGTGACCTCCCACTATTCGGAAAAAAGATATCACCCCGTGCTCAGAGTGTGGCGAAAACATAACGGGGTTGACTATGGAGCTCCCGCAGGAACTCCGGTGTGGGCCGTTTCTCATGGCGTAGTGACGTTCGCCGGGTGGCACAACGGATATGGCAATTACGTCTGCGTCAAACATGACAATGGATACGAAAGCAGATACGGACATCTCCAAAAGTACTTCGTCCAAACAGGTGATCGCGTGAAACAGATGCAAAGAATCGGCCTGGTGGGTAAGACCGGCCTGGCCACAGGACCGCATCTCGACTTCCAGCTTCTCGTGAAAGACAAACACGTGAACCCCCTCAGCGTGAAAATGGTGAAGAGCCTCCGCAAAATTCCCGATCCCCTGATACCGCGCTTCGAAATGCTTGCCGGTGCCCGCATCGGTTCCCTGCAGAAGGTAGCATTCGGTTCGATGGACGCCCACGTTCGCCTCGCCCCGTAACGCCCGGAGGCGCCAGTTTTCCAACGTTATATTTTGCTTTAAGAATTCTCCGTAGATGAGTGCTTGACTGATCAATTCGGTTACGATATTATACTTTCGGAATCATGGAATTTGTGTATCGAGGAGTAACGTTCATGAAACGGCTCATACTGCCTTTGGCGCTTGCGTGCACTCTGATAGCCACCGCTCCGGCACACGCGTTTTTGGATTACCTCTTCGGCGGCTCGTCAAGCAGGGACGCCATAGACAACTCTGCGATAGGAGATCTCAGGGCGTGGTGGACGGGGAACCCTGCATACCAGTTCAATCCATACTATTCTCCTCAGCAAAACAATCCTCTCCAGAATCAGCAGCAAGGCAACCAGCAAATGGGATACCCCGGCACTCCTCAGATGGGAACCCAGGCGCCGCCACCAAACATAACGTACAATCCGCCCCAGAATCAGCAGCCGTATTACGGACAGTTCGATCCAAACCCGCAGCAACAGCAATATCAGTTGCCTTCCCAGCAATACCAGACAATGCCTCAGCAGGCTCCCCAGCAATACCAGGCGATGCCGCAGCAGTATCAGGCAGCTCCTCAACAGTATCAGCTGCCACAACAGGCTCCTCAGCA
>DATHCX010000107.1:0-74349 GCA_035319325.1 Desulfomonilaceae bacterium | reverse complement strand
CATTTACAAGTTGCTCCTGCAGAAATCCAAGGAGATGGAACTCAATACACAGATCATCGGCAACAATATCACCGTAATAGACCGTCCGACCGCTCCGCTTCGTCCGGTCAAGCCGAAGAAGGCTCTCTATTTGCTCATTGGCTGCGTACTGGGCCTGACGGGCGGAATTGTAGTGGCATTCGGGTTGGAACAACTCGATAACAGCATTCATTCTACGGACGATCTGGAAAAAAAGCTCAATTTGCCTACACTCGGAGTAGTTCCGGATGTCGGAAAACTGAGGCGTCACCATCAGCTGAACGGCAAACGCACCGGGTACGAGTTCCTGGCACACGACGTTCCCAAATCTCCCGTATCTGAAGCGATCAAGAACATCAAGACGTCTATTTTCCTGTCTGTGCCTGCCCGCTCTATTCGTACCCTGGTGATCTCGAGTTCGGGGCCCCGCGAGGGAAAGACGTTCATTTCGGTATCGATAGCTTCAGTGCTCTGTTCGGAAGAAAAAAAGGTTCTGGTTATCGATGCGGATCTGCGAAGGCCAAGAATCGGCAAAGTGTTCGGACACGCCGACAAAATACCCGGACTCACCACGCTTCTCACCAGGGATGACGTGAAATTGCAGAAAGTTTTACGCAAAGCCAAGGTACCGGGGTTGTATTACATGACGTCGGGGCCGTTGCCTCCCAATCCGGTGGCTCTGCTGGAATCCGATCGCATGGACACATTGACGAACAGGCTGACACAGATATTCGATCTGGTCATCTTCGATTCTCCGCCGGTCGTGGGATTCTCCGATGCACGTATCCTGGCTGCGCATTCGGATGCGGTCATACTGGTAGTCAAAGAAGCGTTTCTGCCGGTCGAATTTATTCGGCAGGCGAAGTTGATGGTCACATCGTCCGGAAAAGCAAAGCTCCTCGGTGCCGTCCTGAACATGGCGAACGGACTTTCCACCTATTACGGAGCCAAATATACCAAGTATTACCGGTACTACGATTATTCGGAAACGAATGGCAATCGCATAAAGAACTTGATCCGGGGCAGCTGATCTCAACGGCTACGTGAGTATCCAGCCTGCGGCGGTCCGTTTCCCAATGCCGAGACCATGCCAATACGCTTTCAAATACTGAATGCGGGACGTTCTTTACCGAAAAAGTCTCCCCAATCTCACGTACTTGAAAGCGGGCTAACTTGAGAGGTTCCCGGAGTTTGGGGGGAGCGCCTGCGTTTTCGGCCATTTCTTGAATGCATAATTCTGGAGGACTCGCCGGGTGACCGATTCATTTCTCGAACGCCTTGCACAACCTCGACCGGACCCCGGAGGCGCAGCGGCTGCGGCATATGCCTGTACTGTAGGCCTGGCGCTGGTGGAGAAAATTGTGCGCCTGGAGATTCGTCGCGAAGGGAATCAGGGAGATTTCTGGCCGCGCCGGGCAGGCGAGGTGCAATTGCTTTCTGAGCGAATTCACCACCTGCGGGAAGAGGACTCCCTGGCGTATTTGAGACTCGCCAGGACGCGAAACTCAGGCGCTACGTACCGGGACAGGGAAATCGCCATTGCGCAAGCCGTGGCTTGCCCGTCGGACATGATCGAGACCGCGCGAGGGGGTCTGGACTGCGTTTTTCTCGTGGGTCGGCACTGCAAGGTTCATCTGGTGCCCGATCTTCAGGTGGCGTGCGAACTCATGGGTGCGGCTGGAATGGGGGCGTACCACATCGCTGCAGCAAATCTCCGCCTGCTTCGGGACGCGTCGTTACTGACGCTCAGGCAATCCCAATTATCAGCGATCCTTGAGGCTTTCCTGAAGCAATACCAGGCTGCAAAGCACGAATTGGCGCTTATAACGGAATCCGTTTCGAGAGGGTAGATGCTGCTTGCCGCGGACAATCTGCATGCGCTCAATCCCGTTTTCGCAGACGCTCTGGAACGCCTTGACCCGAATCCCGTCCAAACGATTGCCAAACAGTGCGAAGCCGCGGGAGCCGATCTGCTGGATCTGAACCCCGGGTATCTTTCGCGCCGCAAAGAAGACAGGATGGCTTTTCTGGTAGAGGCCGTTCAAGAAGTGACTTCGGCCCGTCTCATCCTGGACAGCCCAAATCCCCGCGTGCTTGCGAGGGGCCTGGAAGTTTGCAACGCAACGCCGGTGCTCAACGCCCTTTCATTGGAAAAGCACAAACTGGATGAAATATTGCCTCTTGCGGTGGATCACGGGACAGACCTTGTCTTACTACTGATGGATGACCGCTCGTTCACTCCCCCGTCCGTGGAAGAAAAACTGGCCGTCGCCATAGAGCTGAGAGAACACGCTCTGCATGCAGGGCTCAAACACGAGAACCTCATCTTCGATCCGGTCCTGCCCAATCTGACCTGGGATGACGCGAGGTTCAGGGTTTCCGAATGCATCAAAACGGTTCGGTTTATTGCATCCGGGTCTATTTTCCAGGAACCGGCCGGAACCATGATCGGGTTATCCAATCTACGCAGCGGTCAGAGCGGCCGCTATCCCGTGCGCATCGAACAGGACTGCCTCAGTGTGTTTGCCGGCGCAGGATTGACTATTGCGCTGGCAAACGTGCTCCAGCCCAATCTGCTCGACACGTACCACGCGCTCAATGGTATGCTGTGATTCTTCGACTGCCCCGGCAAGAGAGCCAAGAACAGCCTTTCAGGGGAAACGCGTTGCCGAAAACGATCTTTCGGCTTATTCCTTCAATTTCAATGGATCACCGCTGGGTAAGCCAAGTTCCCGCGCTCTCAGAACGCGACGAAGGAGTTTTCCGGATGAAGTCTTAGGAAATTCATCCAGGAATATCAAGCTCGCGAGTGGTATCTCCGGCGAAAAATGTGCCCTCACAAACATCCGTATCTCGTGATTCAATCGAGCCGAGGCCGTAAAGTTATCGTTCAGGGTGGCGAACGCTTTCAATGTGTGTCTGCCCGCCACCGGCTTCACGGCAATGACCACCGCCTCCGTCACCGCCGGATGCATTGCCAGGATATGCTCTATTTCGTACGGTCCTACGAGCGTGTCGCCGAATTTGATCAGGTCGTCGTTTCTCCCCTGGTGAAAGAAATAACCATCCTCGTCTCTCGTAACCATGTCGCCGGTCAGGAACCATTCTCTGAATCGGAAATATTCCTGATATCGCGGAGCATCCTGCCAGATTCCCGTCATCATCGAGGGCCAGCCTGCCTTGAGGGCCAATTCTCCCATGGTGAGCACAGGCGACGGTTCTCCATTTTCGTCCAGGACCGTTGCTTCGATACCGGGAACTGTTTTCCCCATGCTTCCCGGTTTGGTCGTCATGGAGGGCACGTTCGCGATGCAGATCATTCCCGCCTCGGTCATCCACCACGTATCTTGAGGTGCGAGCCTCAGGACCTTTTTTGTCCAAAAAAACTGCTCCGGCGTAAGCGTTTCACCCGCGGTGGCTATACGGGTCAGGTGAGGGAAGTTGTATCTTCTCGCCAGATCGTTTCCGGCTTCCATCAGCCGCTCTATAGTTCTGGGCGTTGTATACAGGACTGAGACCCGGCGTTTTTCAAGAGTCCTGTACCAGGTGGAGGCCGCAAACCGGTCGCCCTGGATGACTGTCGTAGATCCGCACAGCAGCGGAGCAAACAACGCATACACCGTACTCGTAACGGATCCGGGATCTCCGTCCGTCCATACGACACTCCGTTCATCCAGGCCGAGCACATGTTTGCCGGTCATAAGATGCCCAAGCATGCTCATATGGGCATGTACTATGCCTTTCGGCGGTCCGGTTGCCCCTGAAACGTAGATCAGGAACAGCGGAGCGGTCGCTCTCACCCATCGCACGGCATTTCTCTTGGGGAACTCATCGAGCAATTCCGGGATAATGACCTCATTGGGGTAACAATCCGATTTGGGGCCTTCCACAAGAAAAACCCGTTCTACGCTTCCCATGGCATGCCGGGGCAACATGTCGAGCATGTCGGGACGGGTTACGATCCCTCGAGGTTTAGCATTTTGCAGGCGAAATTCCTGTTCCCCAAACCCCAGATCGGAGCGCATCGGTGAAAAAATGATCCCGAGCCTGGCACAAGCCAGCATGGCGAAGTAAATCTCCGGGCATGCGGGCAGAAAGATGAAAACGCGGTCGCCTTCGGTGAATCCTTCCTCTATGAGCAGGTTTGCCCATTGAGACGTAATCTCTCTCAACTGGATATACGTGAATTCCGTTACCTTGCCTGCTTTCTCGAAGACCAGCGCTGTTTGTTCCCGTTTGTTCTCATCTGCGGCCCATCTGTCAAGGGACTCGTGAGCGATATTTATTGCACCCGTTTCGTGCCACGTGAACTGACGTTCAATACTGTCCCACGAGAAATCCCGGTATTCCTTTGGGGCGGACTTCACGTTGGCTTCCGAATCTTCCGGGAGAATTCTGCTTCTCATGGTCTGTTTTCCTGCATAGTGCACTTTGGAGTGGTTCGGAGCGCTGCCGCTTCTCTTGTCCGGAGAATGTCCGGGTTCAGTCCGTCCATACGCGATACTTGCGATGAATATCGACCGCCTTTTCGGCGAGTTCTATACCCCTGGGCGATACGGAAACCGGCACGCGCTGCCTGCGTCCCACAAACGTCAGAGCACCCATCACTTCCTTCACGCACGACGTCAGTGCAGCCACGTCATATCCGCCTTCGAGGCTGAACAAGATTGGAGGGCTCCGCACTGCACCGCGCAGTTCGAGCAGCAATTCGGTCAACACGCGGTACGCCTTTTCGGTTATCCGGGTTCTGCCCACGGGATCGCGGTAATGGCCGTCGAATCCGGCAGCAACCAGAATCAGTTCCGGCCTGTACGACTTCATTACCGAGCCCAGTACCTTCCAGTAGAGATAAATGATGTCTCCGTCATCGATGTCTTTCGTCACAGGCAGGTTGATAGTGTATCCGAGACCGCTTCCGCTCCCTGTCTCGTCCCAGTTACCCGTATGCGGGTACCAGCCGATGTAATGCGAAGAAAAGTACATGACCTGATTTTCTTCGTAAAACAAACTCTGGAGCCCGTTCCCGTGATGAATATCCCAGTCGATAATCAAAATCCGACGCAAGCCGTACCGCTCCAATGCGTATCGAGCAGCGACACCCAGGTTGTTGAAGATACAGAAGCCCCCTGCCCTGTCCCGCAGCGCATGATGGCCCGGAGGTCTGACGAGGCAAAAACAGACGTCGCATCTGCCGGACATCAATGACTGCAATCCTCGTATGCACCCTCCCACGGCCAACCAGGCGGAAACATACGATTCCGGGCCGACGGGCGTGTCGGAGGCAAGATTGGTCAGCTCGCGCTCCGAGGTCCTGAGAATTTTTCTGATGTAAGTTGGTGTATGGACAAGTTCGAGCTGTTCCAGCGTGGCGAGATCGGGTTCGATAGAGACCAGGCCCTGAGTGAACTCTTTGTCGAGCATGCGGTAAACGGCTTTGAGCCTTCCGGGCCGTTCAGGATGGTCCAGTCCGGTCTGGTGCAAAAGATAGCGATCATCCCGAACAATTCCCACTTTTAGTGTCATGTTCTACTCACAGCCGCAGAATCATTGTGCGCTCTCGCTCACCGGCATCGCAAAAACTAAATCCCATTTTTCTGTACAGTTTAATAGCCCTGAAATTCAAGGCTTCCACAGTCAACCATATGGCAGCTAATCCTATTTCTCCGCCCCTTTGTAAAGCGAATCGCGTGAGTTCCGTCCCGAGGCCGCGATTTCTTAATTTCTCATTGACGAAAATCAAGTACTCCCCGTCGTTGCGTTCCGAATCAAGAATCAACGAGGCATGCCCCACTGCATTCTCGTCTTGCCAGGCGATGAAATTGATTCCGTTATGAAGGAGGTCGTTGATCCATTGAAGACGAGCCTTGTCGTCCGCGGGCGGCAGCCCCTGGGTGATCGCCTTGGGAACGAAACGATCGTACATGTCGGCGAGAGCCCATGTGTCAGCCTCGGTGGCTACTGCAACATGATAGGTGTCACCGCGTTTGTCGGTGCACGTTGATCCGTCTCTGTCCGCCATAATCTCCGATTCATGAATGAAATGTCAGCACCCGGTCGAGCCGAATGAGGCCCGACAATATCACACTACCTACGGGTGCTGACTATTTCGAGTTGAATATGGTCTACTTTATGGCAATCCGCTCGCTCACGAGATTTCCGATGACGGTCGGATCCGCGAGTGTCGTCGTGTCACCGAGTTCGTCGACCTGTCCTGCTGCGATCTTTTTCAAGATTCGCCGCATAATTTTACCGCTGCGGGTCTTGGGCAGACCGTCCGCCCATTGAATCGCATCGGGCGTGGCGATGGGTCCTATCTGCTGACGAACCAGCGCCACCAGGTCCTTCTTCAGAGCATCAGTCTTCTCGACACCGGTATTCACCGTGACGAATGCATAAATACCCTGACCCTTTATGGGATGCGGAAACCCTACAACTGCCGCTTCCGCCACATTATTGTGAAGAACCAGAGCGGATTCCACTTCCGCCGTCCCCATACGGTGACCGGATACGTTGATGACGTCATCGATCCGGCCGATAATCCAATAGTAACCGTCTTCGTCTTTCTTGGCACCGTCGCCCGTGAAGTACAGTCCAGGTATACGTGAGAAATAGGTCTCTTTGAACCGTTCATGATCGCCGAACACGGTTCTCATCATTCCGGGCCACGGCTTCTTGATGAAAAGGGCGCCTTCCTGATCGGGAAATTCTACTTCCTTACCGGTATCCGGATCAAGTATGACCGGATCGATCCCGAAAAACGGGAAAGAGCAGGATCCGGGCTTTATGGGGGCAACGCCCGGAAGAGGCGTCATCATTTGCCCGCCGGTTTCAGTCTGCCACCAGGTATCCACTATGGGGCACCAGTCGCGGCCGACAAAATGAAAATACCATCTCCATGCCTCCGGATTGATAGGCTCCCCGACCGTTCCCAGAAGCTTGAGGGAAGATACATCGTGCATTTGGACGAATTTTTCGCCCTCTTTCGCGAGAGAACGGATTGCAGTAGGAGCGGTATAGAATTTGTCCACTTTGTGTTTTTCCACGATTGCCCAGAAGCGATCCCAGTCGGGATAATTGGGAACGCCCTCGAACATGACGCTCGTGTAGCCGCAGTTCAATGGTCCATAGACAATGTAGCTGTGGCCCGTGATCCATCCGATGTCCGCTGTGCACCAGAATGTTTCGTTTTCCTTGAGGTCGAACACCAGCTTGGTTGTCATGGAGGTGTGCAGGAGGTAGCCCGCCTGGGTGTGGAGGACTCCTTTGGGTTTGCCGGTACTACCGCTCGTATACAAAATAAACAGAGGATCTTCCGAATTCATGGGTTCCGGTTCAACGTAGTCGGGCAACTCCGGGTCCGCTATCAGTTCGTGCCACCAGACTTCCTTGTTTGGATCGAGTTTGATATCCAGGTTGGCTCGATTGAATACGATGACCTTTTCCACATCCGGACAACGGGTCAACGCTTCATCCACGTTCTTTTTCAATTGCAGAAGCTTGCCGGCGCGGTATCCGCCGTCCACGGTGATTACCGTTTTCGCCTTGCAGTCCTGAATGCGGCTCGCTATCGATTCAGCGCTGAAACCTCCAAAAATCACACTGTGAATCGCCCCTATTCTTGCACATGCCAGCATTGCGACGGGAAGTTCAACGATCATCGGCAAATAGACAATCACCCGGTCGCCTTTTTTCACGCCCTGTTTCTTGAGCGCGGCTGCAAACTTGTTGACGGAATTGTACAGTTCCAAATAGGTGACTACCCTGGACTCGGCTGGATTATCTCCTTCCCAGTAATAGGCGACTTTATTCTTGAGCTTGTCTAAATGCTTGTCGAGGCAATTGTAGGTCACATTCAGTATTCCGCCGCCAAACCATTCGACTTCGCATTTTTCATGAAAATCATAGCGGAGTACGAAATCCCATTCCTTGTACCAGCTGATGTACTGTTTCGCCTGGTCCCCCCAGAATGTGTCAACGTCCTCCAGCGACCTGCGGTACAGATCCAGGTACTCGTCCATGCTCTTGATGTAGGCTATTTTCCGGTATTCTTCCAAGTGAACGTCATACCACTTTGGAGCATTCTCCATTTGCCAAATCCTCCTTTTTTGTTGTTGAGGCCGGAGACCTGTAGAGTTCGCTCAAGAACCCGTATGTTCTCTCATTCCCCTATCTTCCAGTCACACGTAGTGTATAGAAGACCTGATTATTACGGATCCGGTGTCGGAGTCGCACGAGGCCCCACACCAGGACACGATGAGGAACAATTGACTGTACACACCGTATATCCCGAACACGAACGCAACAACTGTCATAGAGCACTGAGACTTGCCTGTCTGTCTGGAGAAGTCGCTAAATGAAGATTGCCCGGCGCCCCTTCGGAGGCTCCAGGAAAGAACTTTGGAGCGGTGAAATCCTCTACTATAGCGTTCCTGAATTCATCTATGGTCCGCTGGCGACCATATGGAGCATCTGCCCTGTTTTTCACATTCGATATGCCCATCGTCCCGACACTGAGTCGTAACCGGCCTTCACTCTCCTCAGGTGCCGCAGGGAGTTTCCGGCGCTCACCCCCGAAAAAAATCACCGGATCGATCGGAGCCGCGTATCTGTTTGTGGAACGGCTGAACGACGGTAACCTCAATTTTGTTGTCGGATAGTGTGCGACCGATATCTTGTTCATTCCAACGCGAGGTCCGGCCATTATACATGTCAGAATTTTCTCCGAAGCCGGATACCCGATCAAAATTACACCTGTAATGCCGGTCCTGTCAAGCACGTTTCTTTTTTTTCGGTAATGCTACCGGGATTTTTCGGACTTCTGATCCCACCACTGCAAAACCGGTCGTTTCGGATTCATACTTTCGGTTATCGCTCGCTCCTCGGCAGATGAAGTTCGCTGGCGAATCTGTCCGGACTCCGAAAAAATGACTGTTCTCATTTCTGCCCGACAGGATTATGATGAAATTTGGCTTTGCCATCGGTCATCCCGCGTTCACATGCCGGGGAAATTGAAAAACGTGCGAAAATTAGATAATGGAAAATCACGACGTGTGACCTATCTGCCATGCCTTGTCTTCCCCGGGCCTCAGCGCGCTCTGGAGGCGCAATGAGCGAAAAACAGATCACATACGCAGTGACTCCGGCAGTGGTTGAGCGCTTTCTCGCAAAAACGCTGCCCTTCTGCGAACTGGACTCCCGCACGCTGGAACGCATATCGCAACGGTGGATAATAGACTATTATCCCAAAGGAACCACGGTCCTGATGCAGGACGTCACCGAAGTAAACTATTTCCATCTCATCCAGAAAGGTGGGGTCAAGACGTACGTCACCAGTCCTGACACGGTCTCCACTCTCACGGATTACGGCGGGGAGGGAACCACATTCGGAGCTCTGGCCATTCTCCAGAATCACAAATCGGACATAAACGTAGAGACCGTGGAGGACACCTTCTGTTTTCTTCTCGAGAAAGACGCTTTTCTCGGGCTGGTACGGGAGCACCCGAAACTGGCACAGTATTACCTGCATACCTTTTCCGAGGATCTCGTCTACGCAGCGTACTCGGAACTGCGCTGCGAAAGGATAAAGGCACGGCGTCAGGATTCCCTTTTTCTGTTCAGCAGCCGAGTCAGGGACCTTGTGAAGAACCCACCTGAAATAGTCTCCGTCTCCACCACTGTTCGCGAGGCCGCGAGACGCATGTCGGAACTGGGGATCGGGTCGGTTCTGATCCACGACCAATCCGAAAACATCATAGGCATTGTGACGGATAAGGATCTGCGCAATAAAGTCGTGGCCCGAGGTCTGGATCCAAACTCCCCCATCGAAAGCATCGTTACAGCGCCTGTTCACCGCATCAGTGCGGACCTGCCCTGTTTCGACGCACTGCTGAAAATCGTGAGCGAACGCGCCGACCACCTGGCCGTGGAAGGCAAGGAGCAGATCCTCGGAGTGGTGAGCGCCCGGGACATCATGGTTTCTCAGGGTGCATCGCCGTTATACATCTTTCGCGAAGCAGCCACTCAAAGAAACTTCGAAGGACTTCACGATCTCACCCGGAAACTGCCCATACTCGTGCGCAGGTTGATCGAAGAGGGTGCTAAAGCGGGAAACATAACCAAAATGATTTCCCTGCTCAGCGACAAAATCCAGAATCGACTCATGACCCTGCTGACGGCCGAAATGGGACCGCCTCCCGTTCCGTTTGCCTGGCTGTCCCTGGGCAGTGAGGGACGCAGAGAACAGGTATTTCCCACGGATCAGGATAATGCCCTGGTTTACCGGGACACCGAAGACAAATGGCAGCAGCACGCTGCGGAGGTCTATTTCCAGGCATTTGCCCGCAAGGCGGTGGAACACTTGCAAGCCTGCGGGTACCCGCAATGCAAAGGCGATGTCATGGCCTCCAATCCGCGATGGTGCAAGCCGTACTCGGTCTGGTGCAACTATTTCGACGAATGGATTTCCACTCCCCAACCCAAAGAGGTGTCGGTTGCTACCGCCTTTTTTGACTTCAGACCGAGCCACGGAGATTTGGCCCTCGGTTTCGATCTCCGGAGGCGTCTGACCGTCCTGGCTCAGCGCCATTACATTTTCCTCATGCATCTGGCAGGCGACTGCCTGAGAAATTGGCCTCCGTTGTCCTTCTTCCGAAATTTCATCGTGGAAAAGAACGGGGAACAATGCAACAGGCTGGACTTGAAGACCAGGGGAATCTTGCCCTTCGTGAATTTTGCACGACTCATGGCCCTCCGTTATGGAATCGAAGAAACCAACACCCTTGGCCGGCTGGAGGTGCTTTCGGAACAAGGACGCATTTCCGGAGAGTTTTTGCAGGATATGAGGGAGGCTTACGAGTTTCAGAATCAGCTGATCGTCGTCCATCAGCTGGACATGATGGAAATGGGAGTCATTCCTGAAACCTACATTGAGCCCGCCACGCTCTCGGATCTCGAAAAAAGAACGCTCAAAGAAGCCTTTGCGGTGATCAACCGCATGCTGGCGTTCTTGAAGCACGAATTTCCGGCAGCGATCTAGTGTTCAGTCCCTCAAATAACTTGCATAACCATCTATCCGAGCTTCCCCCGAAGTTTTCATTAAGCACTGGAACCCTGCTTTGTCATTGCGAGCGTAGCGAAGCAATTTCGCGTCGTTGCAGAATAAGGGATGGAGATTGCTTCGCTGCGCTCGCAATGACAGCCCTTTCCCGCCCGTCACTGAATGGATACTGAAATCAGCTGTTTTTGTTTTTTCTTCCCGCTGTTTATGGTAAAAATAAAAAGAAAAGTGATATACTGCTTACCCGCCCAGCTCATGCCAACATGCCGTTTGATGATTCCGGCCGAGGAGGTCCGATGGCCACGAAATCCGATACACACGAGGCGGATCCAGGGGCGGTCCTGGAATTTCTGCAAAAAACTTTGCCCTTCAATGAGCTGGATCGCGACTCGCTCCAGGAACTGGCAAGCCATTGCACCATCGATTTCTTCCCGAAGAATACGATCATTTTGAAACAAGACACCACCGAAGTAAGGCACCTGTACCTGATATATAGGGGAGGAGTAAAGGTTTTTCTAACGGATGCAGAGGGCGTGGTCAGCCTCTTGGACATCCGGAGTGAAGGAGGATATTTCGGAGCGCTAGGAATCATACGGGGATCCAGAGCAAATTTTAACGTGGAAACCGTAGAAGACACGTTCTGCTTCCTGCTTGACCGGGAGGTCTTCCTCCAGTTGATTCAAACCAACCCCCGTTTTGCGCAATATTACCTCAAACGGTTTTCGGAAGATCTTGTGGGCACAGCGTATTCGGAGCTGCGCAGCCGCAAGGTGAAGGCACGGCCCCAAGACGCATTCTATCTATTCAGTGTGGAAGTGCAGGACGTGGTGAAGAGAGCTCTTGAAATCATCCCCGGTTCCGGCACTATTCAAGAAGCGGCCACAAAGATGTCCAAGGGGGAAGTGGGCTCATTATTGGTCCATGACCAGGCGGGACAAATCGTTGGGATCGTAACGGACAAAGACCTGAGAACAAAAGTAGTGGCCATGGGGCTCGACTACTCCGCCCCGATCGCGACCATCATGTCTTCCCCGGTCCAGACGATATCTGCCCATGCAGTCTGCTTCGATGCTTTACTGCAGATGATGAACCAGCAGGTGCACCATCTTGCAGTGGAGCGCGGCAAAGACTTCGTTGGTGTGATCACCGCTCACGACATTATGGTTCACCAGGGCCATTCCCCGCTCTATCTGTTCCGGGAGATAGTGGCTCAACGCAAAATCGCGGGACTGTATTCCCTGTCACAGAAAGTGCCCCTGGTGGTGCGAAGCCTCGTGGAAGAAGGAGCCAAAGCGAACAATATCACCCGGATGATCACGGTGCTCAACGATCACATCGTGCACAGGCTTCTCACGTTGCTTCATGAAGAAATGGGACCGGCACCCTACCCCTTCTGTTGGTTGAGCCTCGGTAGCGAGGGCCGCAAGGAGCAGACGTTCAAGACCGATCAGGATAACGCTCTTCTCTATGCAACGCCTCCAGACGATTGGGAGCAAATCAAGGCCGGCAAGCTGTATTTCAGACGATTTGGGAACCGGGCGATTCAGCATCTGGAAGCGTGCGGGTACCCCTTGTGCAAGGGGGAGATGATGGCTTCCAATCCCAAGTGGCGGAAGCCTTACGCTGTCTGGAGAGGTTATTTCGACCGCTGGGTAGCAGCGCCCGAACCGCAGGAAGTTCTTCATGCCACTATCTTTTTCGATTTCCGGCCCGTTTACGGAACAATGGACCTCGCAGAACGGCTGAGAGATCACCTCTGCGCCCAGGTGCCGACGAAGGGGATTTTCTTGATGCATCTGGCCAAAGATTGTCTTACGAGCAGGCCACCTCTCACGTTTTTCAGGAATTTCATTGTGGAGAAAGACGGGGAACACAAGAATCGGCTCGACCTCAAGACGCGAGGTTTGGTCCCGTTCGTGGATTTTGCCCGAGTACTTGCATTGAGGCATGGAGTGCGGGAAACCAATACTCTTGAACGGCTCCAAATTCTCAGCGATAGAGATTGCATCCCGCGGGAGCTGTACACTGAAACCCGGGACGCGTACGAATACCAGATGCAGCTCAGGCTGGTCCACCAACTCAGGATGATGGAAGCGGATCAGTCCCCAAACAACTACATTGATCCTGCCGAATTGTCGGATCTGGAAAAACAGACCCTGAAAGAGGCATTTGCCGTTATCAGCCGTATTCAGGGATATGTGAAGGATGAATTCCGCGTGGTGGAGTAACGGGAAGGCAAATCTTTTTCCCGTTTATGCCTGGAAGTGGCGAAGAGGTGTCGTCCCTCGTCCGAACGGGTACGACAAACTACCAATGGATTGTCCGTCGGTCGTCTTATCTTCGAATGGTTGCCTTCATGGAGTGGAAACGATTCTGGCCCTGGACGAGAGCACAAAAGCATTCCGTTCTCCTTGAAAACGAATCGTGTTTTTCCAGCTTCGATCAGAACCGGCCGATCGAATCGTACGAATTTATATCGTTTGACACCGAACTGACGGGATTGAATCCACGACAGGATCAGATAGTTTCCATAGGTGCGGTCAGAATCAGGAACCTCCGAATCGTCGCCGGGGAGAACTTCTTTTCGTACGTGCATCCCACTCGGGAACTCCCCAAGGACAGCACCCTCATTCACAGAATAACTCCTGAACAGATCAAGAACGCTCCGGAACTCGACTCGGTCCTTCCCGATTTTGTCAGATTTTGCGGGGAATCCCTCCTGGTAGGGCATTATGTTTCACTGGATATGGCGTTTCTCAACAAGGCCGCAAGAAAAATCCTCGGGGGCGTACTTCGCAATCCGTGCGTGGACTCCATGCGACTTGCTCAAGCGCACCAGGAGTATCGCAGACGCAACCATTACAAGCGTTTCAATCCCGGCTTGTCCTTCAATCTGTCCGTTCTGGCGCGGGAATACGATTTGCCGCTGTTCGTTCAGCACGACGCCCTGGAAGACGCCCTGCAGACGGCCTATCTCTTCATATACCTTGTGAAGAAACTCCGACGGGCAGGGTATATCACCTTGAAGGATTTCTATCTTGCCGGCCGCATCGGCCCGAGAATGTTCTGATACCGTCTCGCTTTCCAAGATGTGACGTGGCGGGCATGTCTCCACTGCGAACGGCACCGCCTGACTTGCTTCGGGGACATGCCCGCCCTTGCCCCGGGGTACTTCTCTACCGGCGAAACGGTATGAGATAAACGGGCCTGTAGGGATTTTCAAAAGTAGTGTCGGTTTTGATTACGGGAAAGGCTTCGAAGACTGTCATTGCGAGGGCGAAGCCCAAAGCAATCTCGTTCGCCAAAGCGCAATGGCTTCGTCACTACGCTCCTCGCAATGACCTGCTTCAACATTGTACATGCAAGGGAAGGCTTATCAATCCGACATTACTTTCGAGAAGTACTATTCTAACCAAAACTGAGATTGCTTCGGGCTTTGCCCTTGCAATGATAACCTGTCAATCTGTTCGCGTAATCAAAACCGACGGTACTTTCGAGAATCCGTATACAACAGGTCTTGAGGTGGGGTTAGGGGAACATCTGCCTGGCAATCAATACGGTCGCTCTCCGATTGCACGCATGCGACGGCGAAACGGTATGATGCGGCCTTCAACCTCGGGGGGCAATGTCCACGCGATCCCTTACGAGCGCTTCGATAACTCCGGGATTGGCGACTGTGGACAAATCACCCAGAGCTTCGGTTTCCCCCGCCGCTATTTTCTGAAGGACTCTCCTGAGAATTTTGCCGCCACGGGTTTTGGGAAGAGCATCGGCCCACTGAATCACATCCGGTTCTGCCATGGACCCGATCCTGTCCACGACAAGATCGGCGAGCTCCTTTTTCAGAGTTTCGGATCTTTCCACCCGGGAATTCAGTATCACAAAGGCATATATTCCGTGGCCTTTGATCTTGTGCGGAAATCCGACGGCAGTAGCTTCCGCGACGCCCTGGTGAGCGGCGAGTGCTCCCTCCAGTTCCCAAGCCCCTATCGTGTTCTCAGCCACATTGATCACGTCATCGATTCGGCCTGTGATCCAATAATAGCCCTCACTATCCTTCAGCGCTCCGGCCCCCGTGATGAACATGCCGGGAAACGGGTCAAAATAGGCTTCCTTGAATGCTTCATGATCTCCAAACACGGTGCGAGCCATCCCAGGCCAGGGTTTCCCGATAAAGAATGCACCCTCCTGATTGGGAAACTTTGTTTCTTCTCCCGTGTTCAGATCGAGAATGACAGGGCTCACTCCGAAAAACGGAAAGGAAACGGAACCCGGCTTCAGAGCGGCCACACCAGGCAGGGCCGACATCATTGGACCACCCGTCTCGGCCTGCCACCAGGTATCCATAATCGGACATCTAGCCTTACCTACCCTGTGATAGAGCCATTCCCACATTTCTGCGTCCAGCCGGTCTCCCGCGCTGCCGAGCACCTCGAGGCTGGACAGATCGTGGCGATCGATGTGTTCGTGGCCGTATGCGGCTGACGCTCGAAGCATGCTCGGACTGCAGCAGAATTTTGATACCCGGTTATCGGCTATGACCTGCCAATAACGACTATGGTCGGGAAATCCCGGTTCACCTTCGAACAGAACAGAAGTCATCCCGTTCACCAGTGGTCCGTATACGCTGAAGGAATGGCCGGTGATGTGGCCCAGTTCTGCTGTGGACCAGAAGACGTCGTGCTCGTGGAGGTCAAATATCAGCTTTGCCGTCATTGCTGCGAAAAGCAGGTACCCCCCGTGCGTATGGACGAGCGCTCTGGGTCTTCCGATTGCCGGGCTGGCGTGAACGATGAAAAGAGGATCCTCCGCACCCATGGGTTCGGGCGAAACGTAAGAAGGCAATGACGAATCGGATATGGCTTCCTGCCAGCGCACGTCTCTGTTCGGTACGAGATCGGGATGCGTTCCGTAGCGGTCCAGAACTATCACGGTGTTTACCGGGGGGCACGATCCGAGCGCCCGATCCACGGTTTTCTTCAAAGGAAACCGGTTCCCCTTGCGGAAGCCTGCGTCGGCAGTTATAACGGCCTTCGCACCGCAATCCTGGATCCGTCCCGCCAGGGAATCAACCCCGTATTCCGGCGAGACGACACAGTGAACAGCACCGATACGGGACGCGGCGAGCATCGCCACCACGAGTTCCGGCACCAAGGGCATGTACATCACAATACGGTCGCCTTTACGCAGATCGTACCGCCTCAACAAGGCGGCGAATGTATTGACCGAATGGAACAGCTCCTCATAGGTCACGTGTCTCGCACATCCCGGTTCTCGAGCTTCCCAACGGTATGCGATCTTGTCTTTCAATTTTCCCAGGTGGCGATCAAGGCAATTGTACGAGGCATTCAGGATGCCGCCCCCGAACCATTCGAATCTTGCTTCTTCAGGATCGGACCGCAGCACCGAATCCCATTCCTTCTCCCATGACACGTAATCCCGAGCCTGTTTGCTCCAGAAAACGTCGGGATGAATGAGTGAATTCCTGTACAGGTCCTGGTATTCGGTCACGGAGCGTATATGGGCGGTCCCCTGAAATTCTCTCAAATGGCCGTCGTACCATTTCGGCGCCGAGTTCATGCCTTCCTCGTCTCCTTTGACGCTGACCTCAAATTCTCTTCAACTCAATTCACGCGGCGTTGTACATCGCCACCGAGTCTCCGGGACTGTGACTCGGGAGCTTTACTGCAGTCGGAATGGGCCCTTCGGTCAGACATAGTTCAGGGGCGGAAGAAACCGCCCCTGAGGATTTTCCCGAGAGTCTCGAATCCGAGCGCCACCGGCTCCATACACGCCGAGCCGCTCGCTGAGGGCTACTCTTTCTTGCCGTAGCCGATCGTCTGCAATGCTTCTCCTATTTCGACAAGGGTCGTAGGATCGTCAATCGTGGATGGCACCGTATAAATCTCGCCGTCTGCTATTTTTCGCATCGTGCCCCTGAGAACCTTACCGGACCTGGTTTTGGGCAGACGATTGACAACTACGGCCTTCTTGAAGGAAGCGACGGCACCGATGTCCTTACGAACCATCTGCACTATATCGTTGATAATTTCTGGTCCTGGTTTGGAGACGCCGGACTTGAGCACCACAAAACCGAGCGGAACCTGCCCTTTCAGGTCGTCTGCCGCACCCACAACGGCACATTCCGCCACACACGGGTGCTGTGCGAGCACTTCTTCCATTCCGCCGGTGGAGAGCCTGTGGCCGGCAACATTGATGACATCGTCGACACGCCCCATGACGAATACATAGCCTTCCTCGTCCACATACCCGCCGTCGCCGGTCAGGTAATAGCCGGGGAATGGGCTCATGTACGATTCCACAAATCTTTGGTCATCCTGCCACAGAGTGGGCAGGCAGGCAGGTGGCAAGGGCAATTTGACTGCTATGACACCATTCTCGTTGGGCCCCAGTTCCAGCGACGTGGCAGGATCGAGAATCTTAATGTCGTACCCCGGCATCGGCTTGGTGGCCGATCCGGGCTTGGTGGGAAACAGTTCCAATCCTCTGAAATTTCCGGCAATGGCCCATGCAGTTTCCGTTTGCCACCAATGATCGATCACCGGTTTTTTCAAGAGGTCGGATCCCCAAAAGTAGGTATCCGGATCCAGGCGCTCACCTGCCAGGAACAACGTCTCAAACTTGGACAAATCGTATTTTTTCATGAAGTCGCCAGAGGGATCTTCTCTCTTGATAGCTCTGATGGCTGTGGGAGCCGTGAACAGAGCCTTCACCCCGTGTTGCGAAATCACGCGCCAGAATGCGCCGGGGTCGGGAGTACCGACGGGTTTTCCTTCGAACACGATTGTCGTGGCCCCCATGAACAGCGGCGCGTACACAATGTAAGAATGCCCCACAACCCATCCCACGTCCGATGCCGCCCAATAGACCTCGCCCGGGCCGATGTTGTAAATGTGTTTCATGCTCCATTTCAGGGCCACAGCGTGACCGCCGTTGTCCCGCACAACGCCTTTGGGTTTGCCCGTTGTGCCGGACGTATACAGGATGTAGAGCGGATCTGTGGAAGCCACCGACACGCAATCCACCGGCTTCGCCTTTGTCTCGAGTTCAACCCAATCCAGATCCCTTCCGGCAACGAGTTCAGCCTTTACCTGAGGGCGCTGAAATATGACGCATTTTTCCGGTTTGTGATCGGCAAACTCGATTGCTTCGTCCAGAAGCGGTTTGTAAGGAATAATTCTCTGGACTTCGATGCCGCATGAGGCGGAGAGCACTATCTTGGGTTTTGCGTCATCGATACGAACGGCCAGTTCCTTGGGAGCGAATCCCCCGAAGACCACGGAATGAATCGCTCCAATGCGCGCGCACGCCAACATGGATATGACTGCTTCAGGGATCATGGGCATGTACACGATGACCGTGTCGCCCTTTGAGACTCCCAGGTCCTTGAGAAACCCTGCGACAGTGGAGACCCTGCCCAGGAGTTCAGAGTACGTATATTTCTTGACCGTGTCCGTCACCGGGCTGTCGTAGATCAATGCCGTCTGGTCGCCTCGGCCTCGTTGCACGTGAACGTCCAGTGCGTTGAAGCAGGTGTTCAGCATCCCGCCCACAAACCACCTATAAAAAGGAGGATTGGTGAAATCCAGCACTGTGTCCCATTTCCTGTCCCATACAATTTCTTCGGCTGCGCGTCCCCAAAATGCGTCCGGATTTTCCAGGGATTCCCTGAATGCTTCCTCGTACTTCATGATTGACCTCCAGATAATTGTCTGTCCCGTGACGTCGCATTTCTCCGGGCCGACTCGCGAAGTTGGCCTCGAAGAATCTGAATCGGTCCCCATGGGGACGCTGTCGTGCTCCCGGATCATTCGTGCTTACGGTGTCGTGCCCCTCCGGCTTGACCGGATTCCCTGTGGCGGCCGCCGTTCCAAACGTCCGATAACGGCCACGCGGCAGAGCGGTCGTGTCCGCTGAGGATCGGCCCCAACGAGACCGATTATCGTGAAATGATCGGAGAACGTGTGACTTGAAAACTGGAACAATCGCTATTCTTTAACGTTGAGCTTGACCGATCGCACCCTGAACAAGGGACACTCATATTGACAATTTTCGCCATGAATCGCAAGTATTAATTTTACTCATCATCCGGGTCTCACTACGAATATTCGGTACGAAAAAAGACGCTTTGGAAAATTGCTCGGGGAGGGGACGGCATTTTTTTTGCGAACAGCCTGTTCCGGCTGTCTGCGCATGTAAGAAATGCACCAATGGGATGAATCTGGTCGATCTCCGGAAGAGCTGCCCCGAAAATCGGTTGAGCAAACCTTTATCGAGAAGACTGAGAGTACGCGGCTGTAACCATTCAGTTACGGGCGCCATGCTGTCATTGCGAGGAGCGAGGCGAAAAAACAATCTCGATGCGCTACGGTCATAACCGAGGAGATTGCTTCGCTTCGCTCGCCGTGACCTCGGTCGCGTGAGAGCATTGTCCCCCGTATACCTGAACGCCTACACGCGGCTCATATTTTCGGTTGACAAGGCAGGAGGAATTCCCCTATATGTAGAAATTAGATTGTTAGGTCCAGAGGACCGAAAGAGACAGGTAATTGCTAAGGACAATCAAGTTTCCATCGGTCAGTCAATAGCTTTCACCGTTGAACCGTGCATGGAGGTCTCCATTCCATCGTTTGCGTATGGCAAACACGGAGAGCAACCCAGTGGTTCGGAAAAAGCGAAAAAATGGATCGAAACTACTGATTCCGGTGTACCGGCACAGAGCGGGGGTGACTTGTAGAGGGGGGCCGGGACGCGCCGGGCCTGCTTTGACCGGCTTTTTCGTCGAACCATTCCCCCTGGACTTCTGGAAACTGGAAAGATCCTTCCGGCAGACCGCCTCTTACGGTCCTGTGGTCTGCGCAACATCCCTGAAACGCCTTCTCAGGCAAATAAGACCTCTTTCACCCTATCACGGATACGCGTGTCTCACGGTTATCACCTATCTGGTAATTCCTTCCCCAACTCACTCGGATTCGCTCAATGAAGATGTGAAGCGCTGTTCTTCGGCGCGCTGTTTTTATCACGTTCACAGCGGCTTGCTAATTGTCGCACTCGTTCACACCGCCAGAAGGCGGCATTCCCGATCGGAATCACCTGAAATACCAGGGAGAATCATATTTTTTGTCACTGCGGTGGGCCGATCTCCTCCTTCCTTTGCCTGCTCGAAAGGCGATGACCTCTAGTGTGGTTGGTCATTCGCCTTCCAGGTCCCCACGGATTACATCATCTTCCTAGAATCAGCGGTCGGCTCTCGTCGGTGTGAGCCGTAATGACGGCCGTGTACCGTTGAGCTAGGCGGCTTGGAGGCATTGCAAGAAAGTGCGTATGCCTGCGAAACCCGAGAAGACGCCCCGTGGCTTCTCTCGACAAGAGTGAGGAAGGAGTATTCAACGTGGCACAACAGCTCCAAAAACCGGAAGCGACACCGAAAAAGGAAGATTGGGCTGCAATAGCGAGGAATCCCAAATTCAAGGAAATACACAAACGTAAGACTGTTTTCCTGTTTGGCTGGTGGATTTTTTCAAGCATCTATTATTTTCTCCTCCCTATTGGGGCAGGCGCTGCCCCGAACCTGTTCAGCTTGAAAGTGATCGGAAACATCAACTTCGGGTATTTGTTTGCCTTGTCGCAGTTTTTTGTGTCCTGGGCGATTGCTATTTACTACGCTTCATGGGCGAACAAGGTTTCCGACAGACTGACCACCGAGTTACTGAGTGAGCTCAAGCTGAAATAAGGAGGACTGGATAAATGAAAAAAATTTATGCGTGTACGATTCTAGCCCTCTGTTTGGGCTTGATGGTTAATTTCGCGTCCCCTGTGTCCGCTCTGGCAGGACCTGAGACGGTTATTGCAAACACGATGGTGGCCCAAGCGGCTCAAACCGGTCCACCCAAAGTCGCCCCTCCCACAAAGGTTGAAGCGCACAAAGGCATCACCATCACGATGTTCGTCATTATCGTGCTGATAACGATGTACATCGTGTATTGGGCCGCGAAACGAACCAAGACCACCGCGGATTTTTATGCTGCACGTGGATCCATCACCGGAGCCCAGAACGGGTGGGCCATTGCGGGCGACTACATGTCCGCTGCGTCGTTCCTGGGAATCGCGGGGCTCATTTGCCTCTACGGCTATGATGGGTTCATGTATTCGGTGGGATGGCTCGTCGCGTACGTGACGGTGCTGCTCATCGTTGCAGAACCCTGCCGAAACGCCGGCAAGTATACCATGGGTGACGTTCTCGCATTCCGGTCTTCTCCGAAGCCTGTGCGCGCGGCTGCCGCTTTTTCAACCGTGCTTGTCTCCATCTTCTACTTGACCGCTCAGATGGTTGGAGCAGGCAAGCTCATGGAACTTCTCATAGGCATTCCGTTTAGGTATGCCCTCACCGGCGTCGGTTGTCTCATGATCGTGTACGTGACCCTGGGCGGTATGATCGCCACCACATGGGTTCAGATCATCAAAGCCGGTCTCCTGATGACGGGCGCGTGCCTCTTATGCGTGCTGGTTGCAGCGAAAGCCGGATTCAATCCTATCCAGTTTTTCCACGATGTCGCAACCAATACTCAGATTCAGGAGTGGACGAGGGTTCAGCTCCTCAAAGATGCTGTGGCGAAACCCGGTTTTGACTATGGCCAACGGTTCCTGGAACCCGGATTATTGCTGAAAGACGTGTGGGACCAGATCTCCCTGGGCATGGCCCTCGTGTTGGGAACTGCCGGCATGCCTCACATTCTCATGCGGTTTTTCACGGTTCCCACTGCTCAGGCGGCCCGCAAGTCAGTTATTATAGCCATGTTCATTATAGGCACGTTCTACATCCTGACGACCCTGTTGGGCTTCGGCTCCGCGATCCACGTATCCCCGCAGGTCTCCTTTGCCGTGGACAAGGGCGGCAACATGTCGAACATGCTCCTGGCCCAGATGCTCGGGAATCAGGTCTTTCCTCTCATGGGTGACATACTGCTGGCATTCCTGTGCGCCGTGGCTTTTGCGACCATTCTCGCTGTGGTGTCGGGTCTGGTCCTCGCCTCTGCCGCAGCAATTTCCCATGACATCTACGTCAGCGTGATCAAGGGCGGCCGTGCCGACCAGCGTGAGCAGGTCATGGCTGCGAGAATAGCCTCCATTTGCGTAGGTGTTATCGCCATCATTATCGCTATCCTCGCTGAGGGCCAGAACGTTGCGCATCTCGTTGCCCTCGCTTTTGCCGTCGCTTCGGCCGGTAACCTGCCCACGGTCGTGCTGTCGCTGTTCTGGAGGAAAATGAACACGTCGGGAATCGTGGCCGGTCTGGTGATCGGAGTCGTCGTGTCCATAGGGCTGGTGCTGGTCTCCCCGAACATGCAGTATCCGAAGCTCATAGCCGCTGGTGACCAGAAGATCGTTACCGCCTTGGAAAAGAAGCAGGCTGAGGGAACCGCCCTCTCCGAAAAGGAAGTTGGGGATCTCAACAAGGCCAAAGCTTCCTACGAGAAAAACAAGAACGGCACGTCCTTCATTTTCGGTCTTGACAAGCCTCTGTACCCGCTGAAGAACCCGGGGATCGTGTCAATCCCTGCAGGATTCCTTGCTGCGATCATCTTTTCCTTGCTCATACCCAGTAAGAAGGAAGAGGACGCGTTCGATGAACTCTATGTTCGCCAGAACACCGGCGTAGGAATAGCTGAGGTCATCGGACATTAGACTTGATTCGGAACGGGGGAAGGCTCGCCCTTCCCCCCTCTTTTTGACTTTTCCTCGAGAGTCGGCACGTTTCCGAGACATACCGGTCGCTATTTCCCATCCGCGGATTCCCGCATGGCCGTCAGTCACCCACGCACATCCGATTTGTTACGCCCCCATGATTTACCGCATTGACAAAGGGCCCGGATCAATTTATGCATAGTTCATCGGGCGCACCTTCATGATTATAGGGATTCTCTAGAGTAAGGCCGGTTTTGATTAGGCGAACAGATTGAAAGATTGTTATTGCGAGGGCGAAGCCCGAAGCAATCTCCAACTGACCAAGACTGAGATTGCTTCGTCGTTCCACTCCTCGCAATGACATGATTGCATGGTGGGAATGTGGGCGAGAGTCGTGAACGAATCCGACAGAAGTTTCGAGAACTGCTATATTTCAGGCCGATTCGTCCAGCCAATCTCAGGGGTTCCCGAAGGAAGGTTTGACGGCTCTGTGTTGTCCGAAGTGTGGCACCCCCTGAGGTTGGTGCCCACCCAAACGGGCAATATCTTCGGCAACTTCTATAAAGATCTTCGTTTCAGGAATATTCCCGGGAGTACGTCATGGACAGCAGGATTGCACGATACAAGCAACTGCGCTTCGTGGTGATGATGACAATGCTTGTTATCTGGGGATTGGTTTCTTTGGTATTCGGAATTTTGCTTGTCGTTCCGTTAAACGGGATTCATATTGCGGGCTTTCCGCTGGGGTTCTGGTTTGCAACCCAGGGGTCCGTCTTTTTCTTTGTTGTTTTGCTCTTCGTCTACTGTTTCATCATGAATCGCCTGGATCGGAAATACAACGTGCAGGAATGACGGGTGGCAGAACTGAAGGAATAGAAACCAAGGAGGATTCCAGGTGTCCATCATGATTTGGACATATATTGCAGTCTGCGTAACCTTCGCTCTGTATATATTTATATCCTGGCGCTCAATGGTGAATGAGGCAAAGGGCTTCTACGTTGCGGGTATGGAAATGACCCCCCTCGCGACGGGGATGGCGACGGCGGCGGACTGGATGAGTGCCGCTTCCTTTCTTTCCATGGCGGGCATAATTTCGTTTGCGGGATATGCCGGCTCTGTTTACATCATGGGGTGGACTGGCGGTTATGTCCTTCTGGCACTGCTTCTCGCGCCATATCTTCGTAAATTCGGGAAATTCACCGTGCCCGATTTTGTGGGTGACCGCTATTATTCGGACACCGCCCGCATGATTGCCCTGATTTGCGCCATAGTGGTTTCGTTCATTTATGTTTGCGGTCAATTACGAGGCGTGGCCATTATTTTCAGCAGATTCCTCGAGGTGGAAATTCACACGGGCGTCGTTGTGGGAATGGTCGTCGCCCTCCTCTATTCCGCTCTGGGAGGAATGAAAGGGATAACCTGGACACAGGTTGCTCAATACGTGGTGATCGTTATCGGGTTTCTCATTCCCGCAATTTTGGTGTCAGGCTATACCACGGGCATTCCGATTCCACAGATAGCTCTGGGAGCCACCATATCCCAGGGAGGCGATGCGGGGAAGCACTTCCTGGAAGCTTTGAACAAGATTAATACCGATCTGGGCTTTTCCGAGTTTACCGCGGCATTCGGAGCGGGGCAGAGGTCGATGCTGGACGTGGTGTGCGTAACCTTCTCGCTTATGCTCGGGACTGTGGGACTGCCTCACGTCATTATTCGATATTATGGAGTAGCCAGCGTGAATGCGGCACGTCTCGGAGCGGCGTACGCATTACTTTTCATCGCGTTGCTGTATACCACGGTACCAGCCGTGGCAGCCTTCGGGCGCTACGGCATGATCGAGTCCATAAACGGCCAGTCGTACCAGCATGCTCCTTCCTGGTTCAAAGAATGGGAACGAACGGGTCTGGTGGCCTGGATGGACAAGAACGGCGACGGAAAGATTCAGTACAGAGCGGGCGAGCCATTCGAAGGTCGACCCATGTATACCGGAGGGTCAGGAAACCTAGGGCAACGACTGGTTTCCAACAAGCCAACGAGCAATGCCAACGAAGTGTACATCGATCCCGACATCATGGTGCTCGCAATTCCTGAAATAGCTTCCCTTCCGCCCTGGGTGGCGGCTCTGGTGGTCGCGGGAGGCTTGGCCGCGGCCCTTTCCACTGTCGCGGGGCTTCTCCTCGTGATAGCGTCTTCAGTCTCCCACGACTTGTATTACCGATTAATCAATCCGAGGGCTACCGATAAGGAGCAGCTCCGCCTGGGCAGGGTAACGATGGGGATCACCATCATCATTGCCGGCTATTTCGGGTTATATCCTCCGGCTCTCGTGGCCGAGGTGGTTGCGTACGCATTCGGCCTGGCTGCATCCTCTTTTTTTCCCGTCATGGTGCTTGGAATATTCTGGAGTCGGACGACCAGAGAAGGTGCCATATGGGGCATGCTGACGGGGATACTTTTCACGGGCTTGTATATTTTCCTGGTGAAATTCCTGCATGTTCGACCGTGGCTTTTCGGAATCAGCGCTCAAGGCATAGGAGCGGTGGGCATGATCATCAATTTCGTGGTCACCGTGGTTGTCAGTTTGTTCACGCCCCAGCCTCCGGAAGAAGTTCAGGAGCTGGTGGAAAGTGTCCGCACACCCAGCACCCGGGGGGATGCATTCCGCAAGAGCGCCCTACGGGTGCAGGGCCGTCAGAGATAATATCCGCAGGTCGGGAATGGTCTGCACATATCGTGGAGAAACCGGTGCAATCGAAAAAAATAGATCCGAAGCTTGCAGCCAAAGACATCAGAGCTGGGATGGACCACGCGGCTCTCATGAGAAAGTACAATCTTTCCATTAGAGGGCTCATCATGATGTTTCACAAACTTGTCGCCAAAGGCGTACTCCTCGAATCTGAAGCGGCTCAACGCATACCCTCCGAAGACACTCCGCTCCACATAAGGAATCAGTTCACAGGGGAAATCCTTTTTTCGTCGCCCGCTCAGACTGTGAAGGAGTTGGTGGAAACCGCGGTGAAACGGGGAGCGGATCTGTCGGAAGCTGACCTTGCGGGAGCAAATTTGTTTGAGCTGCAGGCCCGCGAGGCCAATTTTTCTGAAGCGCTTCTTTTCAGAGCCCAGTTGCAAGGGGCTGACCTGACGGGAACCATATTGTTCAGAGCGGAACTGGCTCAGTCATACTTGTCTCGGGCAAAGCTGACAAAAGCGGATCTGTCGGAGGCGAACTTGACCGAAGCGGATCTTACGGCAGCGGATTTCAGGGAAACGGTGATGGTGAGAGCCAATCTGGACAAAGCGAATTTGTTCGAAACGGATCTGCGGAAATCGGATCTCAAAGACGCCCGTTTCCTGGAGGCCAACTTGGAAAAGGCGAATCTTGAAAATGCGGATCTCGCAGGGGCCGAATTGGAAGGTGCCAACCTCGCGGGAGCGGGTCTTGCCGGAGCAAATCTCGCTGAAGCGAATTGGAAGTCGGCAAAGAACGTTCCTGTGGAACGTGAATAAGAACGCTTCGGTGCGGAACCCCTTATTTTGTTGTGGCATCTAATATACTAGTTGCGAATGTGATGGGAGGTTGAAATGAAAAAACACAGCGTAGCTGTTTTGACGATAGTTTCCTTGCTCGTTTCGGGTTTTATTTTTTCCGCGAGCGCCTTAGGTCCGAATTATTTGCTCAATGGAGAGGTTAGCGGTTCGGACTGCGTGCTGCAGAGTTTCGACAGAGAGTCTTGCGAACAGTCGTGCAGATCCCGGTACGGCGTCGACCCTTACGAACTTCAACGTTGGGGCGCGGATTCTCGTCCCGGGTATTATGTGTACGCCTCATGCATTCAAGGCTGTAACCTGCGTTTCTGGAAAGAATTCGACAGAAACACGAGAGAACTGGAAAGGGAGCGGGTTCCCTAACACAGGGGGCTCTTACCCGTACCGTCCTGTTTCATCGCACAGGACGGTACGCCCGTTCGGCCCCTTGCGAAGAATGAGTTCGTATCCGCGAGTATCATATCCATGGTGGACCGGCGCAGGGAACTGTTCGGAATCCGTGCGTTATCCCGGTCAGTCGACGATAGGCCGAGTCCGGTCCTGACGCTGATGCCCTTTCAACTACATGAAATCGCAATGGTGTCAGACTTCGTCCCATGCCCTTCGGCTCCGCTCGATTCTTTTCTTGATCACCTCCCAGCTGTGAGTGGTCAAGAAAGACTCCTTCCAGCGTGAAACCATAAGTTCAAACATATGGAACGGAACGGTGAACGTTAATTCGTCCGGCTTCAGGTACTTTCGTTCCGATGGATCCCACCCGCCCAGTACTGCTTTGAGTTTTCCCTGAGAAAGGTATCTCAGCGGCCATGTCACGATACTGCTGCAACCCGCACCGAACGGAGACTGCACGGCCTCGAAGTCGTTCGTCACAAACGTGGCAAGCTGGTTCAGTCCCGAGACGACTTCTCCTCGGGCAAAAAACGTAATCACTTCCGGAAGTTCGCGTTCGCCAAACAAATGGAGAGACTTGAACACGCAAAACCGCGCCGGTGCCGGCCTGGGATCGATGGTCTTGAAGAAATGACGTGTCACTTCGGGAGATTCAAGATAGTGTTCCCCTTCCATCCTGCCGGGAATGCCTGTGGAAACATAATGCACAATGGATTCCAACTGCGGCTTCAAAAAACCCAGATAAAACGCCCCGCCCAGGCAGCCGAAGCGCTCCTTGTCGAAGTAGGCTGAGGTTCTCTTTCTCCTGGCTCTCCAGATGGAACCTAAAACGCAAGACCAGTCGACATTGAGCGCATCCCAGTCCACCTGATTTGCCGCTTCCGCTTCAACGGACGGCAGAATTCCCTCTTTTGGCGCTACCCCGTCGTCAGGTTCTACGTCGGTGTAATAGGTTCCGAAAGGTTCTTCCGGGCAACCGAGTTCCTGCAAGAATTCGCGAACTTTGGTCATGTCCATGATTTCGTTCTCCCCAGGCAATTTTTGCGCCGGCGCTCAGGCAATTCGAGCAAACATGAAAGTCGCCATGCAAAATCTTACCCCGGCGGGCTACCGGAAATCAACAGGCGAGGTAACGCTTCAGTTACGGACGGGAAAAGGCTGTCATTGCGAGCGCGCCGAAGCAATCTCTGCCTTTAAATATCCAGATTGCTTCGTCGTTTCACTCCTCGCAATGACAGAGGTTAGGCACTTCCCCCGAGTAACTGACTGATTACCAGGCGAGAATACCCGGATTTCTATTGTGTGGTCATCATCCGAAATCCATCACTCAAACAGATAATACTGTCATTATTTAATGAATGAATTGAATCTATCATACGGAGTACCTATTGTTATTGAAAAAAGCGGGGCGTATGTGATATGATATCACATCACCAAAGCTTCACCACATCAACGAGCTGAGTGTGTAAGGCCGGAAAAGAGCGTCCGGCAGAAAAAATGTTTTGAACTCCTATCAATGTGAGGTGCACATGTGGTTCGATATTGTTAACAGGTTCACGTATGAGCACATTTTTGCCGGAGAGGCGGAGTCGCTGCGGGAACTGGTGGAAAAAGCGGTAAGACAAGGAATTAACCTTTCGGAAGCCAACCTCATGCGTGCAGATCTCGAAGGAGCGAACCTCATCAAGGCGCGCCTTGAACGAGCCTACTTGTTCGGCGCGAAACTGTCGGGAGCAATGCTTTCTTATGCCGATCTCTGCGACGCCAAGATTTCCAAGGCAGATCTTTCGGATGCGGATCTCTTCAAGGCGAACCTCACGTCAGCCAACCTCCACAGGGCCTGCCTCGTGGGTGCGAACCTTTCGGAAGCCAACCTCGTACGGGCCGACCTTATAGGCGCTAACCTTTCTCAGGCAAAGATTATCGGAGCAGACCTCACCGGCGCATTTCTGACGCGGGCGGACCTCACGGATGCGGATCTCACGGATGCGGATTTGACCAGAACGGAACTCCTTCTGGCCAAGGGCATCGCTGTGCAACTCGAGGAACTGGAGAGTTATCCGCAGATCACCATGGCTTCCGGAGTCTGACGGGCGTTCCGATCCGACCCCCTTTTTCCTGATTTGGACTAACATTAGTCTACCTTCGGCAAGGCTGAGTGTTGCCTCTCTTCCGGTTACGAGCGCCCACGGCTATTGTGTCTTCGCATGTCATTTCGCTTTCAACTACGTGATGTCGGGGACGAACCTGTTCTCAAAGCAATGCGCGATCAGACACGTGACGATGGATGAAGCCTGTCCTGTCGGTTCTCCGAAGCGAAGTCAGGCCGCGCCGTTCGTAGCGGAGGAGATCTGGCAGGACAGGCCGTAAACCACCCTTTCAATGTCGCTCTTTTGAAAGCGCATTAGTATCAGACGTTCCTCCCCGGACTTCGCCTCAAGAAGGTTATTGAAAACGCATGAATACTAGAGCGCACGTACACAGTTCATGCTTCTGCACAACCGGTAGCAGTACGTCCCAAAGGTTCGCCTTTCCCTCCGAGCAGAGCCCATCCCTGTTCGACCCCATAATTCATCCCGGCATAGGATGACGTGGTGGCCTGCACACGTGGTGACAATCGGAAACATTATGGGTACATCACGTTGCGTTGCACAGTGATTAGATGGACCTGGGATCGACGCGAACTATGCGCAGCACTGTTGTGGTTCCTTGCCATTTGTGTATCCTTAGGTTATAAAAAACGCTGTTCGGGGTGTAGCGCAGCCTGGTTAGCGCGCGTGCCTTGGGAGCACGAGGTCGCCGGTTCGAATCCGGCCACCCCGACCAGGTGCTCCACGAAGCGAAATTGCCTCATCGCGCTGCAGTTCCTCCCTCAAGTGCCTTTGTCCAGGATTTCCAGTAGTGAAAAGGTGAAACGTGACGAGACGATCAGCCATCATTCGAATGCTTTCAATTGTTTCGCTTGTCCTGGCCTCATTGTGTCCGGTCTTCGGTCAGGATTCGTCCGGTGTGCTGAAGCTCACCATACTTCACATAAATGACCCGCACGCCCATTATGTCCCGTATCAGGACAGGGAGGCTCCTGCTCTGATCGGAGGTTTCGCGAAAGCAAGCACCGTGTTGGAAGAAGTCCGGGCCAAGAGCCGAGCAGAAGGACGGGAAACCCTGTTCTTGTTTGCGGGCGATCTTCTCACAGGCACCCCCTATTCCATGGTTTTCAGAGGAACTCTGGGGGTAACCCTCCTGAACGCCATGAAACTCGACGCGATGACTGTGGGCAATCATGAATTCGACTACGGCAGGGAAAACTTGCTTACGAATATGAAACCGCTCATGAAATTCCCTTTGTTGAGCGCCAATATTAGGACATCCGACGATAAGAGCCTGTTCGATGGTGTTCTTGAGAAGAAATTTCCCGGCTCTCCGACGCGAATCATGATTCTGGGTCTCACCACTCAGGAGACGCCCATCACCACACATCCGAAAAATGTCAAAGGACTCGCATTTGACGATCCCATAGTCACAGCCAAGAACCTTTTGAAGGGAGCGTCGGATACAGACCTGGTCATCGCGCTTACCCATCTCGGTGTGGAACAGGACAAGAAACTGGCAGAAGCGTGCCCGCGAATCAATGCGATCATAGGAGGTCACTCTCACACGGCGCTGTCGAAGCCGATCAAAGTGAACGACACGGTCATTGCTCAGGCTGGCGCGTACGCCCGATATCTGGGTAAACTGGACTTGGACGTCAAAGACGGAAAAATTGTGCGGTACAGCGGCGAATTGATCCCGCTGGACGCCAAAGTGAAGGAAGATCCGCAGATCGCGGCGATCATAGACACCCACAGGCAGCAGATGAACAGCAGTCTGGAGAAGGTTATCGGAAAAACGGAAGTATTTTTGGAGGGCTCGAGATTCTTCGTGAGATCCGACCGCAATACCGATCTCGGCCGCTTGATCGGCTACACTCTGGCACAAAGCGAGGGCGCGGATGCTGCAATCATGAACGGCGGCGGGATTCGTGACAGCATCAAACAGGGGGATATAACCCTCGGGGACGTGTATACGGTCTTGCCGTTTTCCGGCACTGTGGTGAGCATGAAATTGACTGGAGAGGAACTCGCTTCTGTCCTTCAGAAAAGCGCTGAATTGCCGGACGGAAGTGGCGGCAAGCTGCAGACATATGGAATCGACTATGCGCTGGAAAACGGAAAAGTTCGCATTCTTACGGTCGGAGGTAAGACTTACGAACCCGGGCAAACCTATTCCCTGGCAACCAACGATTTTCTCGCTGCAGGCGGCGACGGATATTCCATCCTGAAGAATAACGGCAAGAATTGCTACAGTTCTGGCAAACTCATCGCGGATCTTCTTTTGGGGTTCATTACGGAAAAACAGGTGATCACACAGCAAGTGCTGGACGACATCAAATAACTTGGTACAGCCGACTGGAGGTCTGCCTCGTTTCTCAAATGAGGAAAACACTATTCTTCGGGTTCATCTTTTCGTTCCATGCGCTCTCGAATCGTGTGCTCGAATCCTCTGTCCGTGGGGTGATAAAAGCGCGTACCTCGAAGCGGATCGGGGAAGTGCTCCTGATCCACGAGAGCATCTGCATAATCGTGCGCATACCGGTAACCCTTGCCGTACCCGATGCGTTTCATGAAACGTGTGGGCGCATTGCGCAGGTGCAAGGGGACCGGTAAATTGCCGGATCTGGCTATTTCTCCCTTCACCTCTATGTACGCTGTTTCAAGGGCATTGGATTTCGGGGCGGTGGCGAGGAACACCACAGCCTGTGCCAGAGCGAGGGCGCATTCCGGCATACCGATAAATTGGCACGCCTGGTATGCTGCCACTGCCTGTTCCAACCCGCGGGGAGAGGCGAGCCCCACATCCTCACTGGCGAATCGTATGAGCCTTCGCGCAATGTACAAGGGGTCCTCACCCCCTTCCAGCATCCTGCCCATCCAGTAGAGTCCCGCGTCCGGGTCGCTGTCTCTCAGCGATTTGTGCAATGCGCTGATGAGGTTATAGTGCTCTTCGCCGGTCTTGTCGTAGACGAGGCTTCTCTTTTGAACGGTTTCCTTTACCAGTTCCGTATCTATTTTCCCGTTCCTGTGCTCGCGTGCTTCCAGAGCAACGGGTTCGAGGATGTTCAGCGCCACTCTGGCGTCTCCGGCCGCCAATGCTATAATGAGTCCCACAGCTTCCGGATCGGGATCAAGTTCGAGTGTGCCGAGTCCGCGTTCCGGGTCCTTCAGGCCCCGGTCAATGATTTCATATATTGCATCGGGTGAAAGAGGTTCCAGTATGAATACCCTCAATCTGGACAGGAGAGCGGAATTCACTTCAAAGCTCGGGTTTTCCGTTGTGGCTCCAATCATGACCACTGTCCCGTGTTCCACGTGCGGGAGGAGATAATCCTGCTGAGCCTTGTTGAATCTGTGAATCTCGTCAAGGAAGAGAATGGTCTTGGTGCCCGAGTATTTGAGGTCTTCTTTTGCCCTTGCAGCCACTTCCCTGATTTCTTTCACGCCCGCGGTCACAGCGGAATAGGGCATGAATCGCGATCGAGATCTGTGAGCGATAATCTGGGCCAGAGTGGTCTTTCCCGTGCCGGGCGGTCCCCAAAAGAGCATGGAAAAAATGCGGTCTTCCTCGATGGCGCGCCTCAACATCTTCCCTGGGCCAACAATAGCGTCCTGTCCCAGAAATTCGTCCAGGTCGCGGGGACGCATTCTGTCCGCGAGAGGTTTTTGGCGTTCCAAATCGGGCGAGCTTTCAAACAGGTCCATACCACTACCCTATCCCAAAGTGAGTGGGCGCGCAAGGCACAGTTGTTTCATTTTCTTTGCGTTTTCGCTATTTTCCTGGATTTTGCGATGAAATAGTGGTACGTATGCAGCCACCTCAATTCGATAAGATTACAGAGGTTTTTTTATGCAACGCATCGGAATGGTCCTGAAACGCTCTGAACAACAGGCGCTGATGTTGGGCGAAAAGATAAGCGCGTTTCTGAAGGACTCCGGAAAAGAAGTACTACTGGAACCATCGCTGGGCGAGCTCGCTGAACGGTGGGATGCCCGGGCAACGGACCGGCTGACCGATGACTCGGATCTTCTCGTGGTCCTGGGAGGAGACGGCACAATACTGCGAGCCGCTTCTCTGCTGAACGACAGGGCCGTGCCCGTCCTGGGCGTCAATTTGGGACGGGTGGGGTTTATGGCGGAAGTCTTGCCGGACGAGGCCATACCTATGCTCAGGTCTGCACTGGAGGGCACAGCGGAGTTCGTGAAACGGATGCTCCTTCAGGTCACTCTCCCGGGCGGCAAGCAGGTCAGAGTTCTCAATGACGTGGTGATTCACTGGGGAGGCATTGCCCGGCTCATCGAGCTGGACATAAAACTGGGCGAGTCCCGGGACATAGAGCTGAGGGCGGACGGTCTCATCATTGCGACACCCATAGGGTCGAGCGCATATTCTTATGCAGCAAACGGTCCGCTGCTTCATCCGGAAATCGAAGGCATCCTTATGACGCCTATTTGCCCGTATGCAGGTTTGAAACGTCCTCTGGTCATACCACCGTACATGAACGTGGAATTACTGCTGAAACGAGGGGAGAATCTGACCCTGACCCTAGACGGACACACTACGGCGGATCTGAATCAGGGCGAGACGATTGGCATCACCCGAGCAACCATACCATTCATCATGGTGCAGTCGAGCGCGAGGGACTATTTTCACGTCTTGAAGCAAAAACTGGGCCTGCTGTGAGTCCGGCTCACGCGGCAGCGGATCGGTTCCAAGTGCTTTTTCTCGAAATCAGGTTGAAAATTCACTTCTTGGATACTATGCTTCGGAACCGGGCGGAAGAACTCTTGGGAGCCCATATCTCCGGCCAACTGCAAACCGCTTGTGCTTCGCGCTCCACCGGAAACTAACTCGACAGATTCGGTTTCATGCTGACGTATTTAAAAATATCCCATCTTGCAATTATCGACGAAGTGGAGGTCGAATTCCGCGAAGGCTTTAACGTCCTGACGGGGGAAACGGGCGCGGGCAAGTCCATCCTGATAGGCGCGCTGAACTTGCTTCTCGGATCGCGGTTTTCGCCCGACGTCGTGCGAACCGGCGAAGAAGAAGCCGTTGTCGAGGCGGTATTCGATGTTCCGCCGGGGTCTATTCCGCTCATGGAGTCACCTGGAGATTCCCGCGAGTTGGTCCTTTCCAGGAAGATTTTTAGAGCGGGCAGGTCACGTTGCACGATCAACGGAAATACGGCAACGGTCTCAATGCTCCAGGAAATAGGACGGTCTCTCGTAAGCATATTCGGTCAGCACGAGCACCGGCTACTCCTGGCGCCAGAAGAACACGTGGAAATTCTGGACCGTTTTGGACGACTCGAGGATGCAGCCGGTGCGACCAGAAGTGAATACGACCAATGGAAAAAAACCGAAAAAGATCTGCTCCTCGCGGAGAAAAGGCTGCTGGAACTCGAGCGGGACAAGGCCCAGGATGAGGAATCGTCGGAAGAGTTGACCCGCGCTTCTCTGAAAGAAGGAGAAGAAGACGCCCTTGTCCAGGAACGCGATATTTTGAAAAAAGCAGTCAACATCCGGGAAAGAGCTTTCGAGGCTCATCAGTCGCTCTATTCGAGGTCGGGGAGCATTATCGAAGCTCTGGCAGACGTTCGAAAAGGAATCGATTATCTTGCCTCTGCTAATCCTAAGCTTATCGGGCTCAAGGAAAATTTCGAAGACGCTGTGTTCAGGCTGGAGGACGTTGCCTTAGAACTCAGGGATATCGTGGAGAATTTCCACAGCAATCCTCAGCGGCTGGAAGTAATTGAAGAGCGTCTTGCTCTCATAAGACGATTGAAGAAGAAATACGGAAAGGACTTGCCGGGATTGGTTGCGCTTCTGGATTCGCTTGCTTTGGACGCGGACACCATCTTGAAGGCAAGATCCGCCGTAAAAACCCTCAGGGCGCGAGTGGCAGACAAGCGCTTGGATTATCTGAAGGCTGCAGCGCACCTCTCGCAGCAGAGACGTAGAGCCGCCGAACACTTCGAAACGTCCATGAAAAAGGAGCTCAAAGATCTCGCCATGCCAGCGGCGGTTTTTCTGGTTGCTTTTACCGAACTTCCCGAAGACAAAGGAACGGCGATGGGACGAGAAGACGTGGAGTTTTTTCTCGCATCCAACCCGGGTGAGGATCCCCGGCCTCTGGCCCGTATAGCTTCGGGAGGGGAATTGTCGAGGCTCATGCTTGCCATTAAGGCGCTCCAGGTGGAGAGCCGCGAGGGCTCCACGGTGATTTTCGATGAAGTGGACGCGGGTATAGGCGGCCATACCGCCTCCGCGGTCGGAACACGACTTTCCCGCGTGGCAAAAGTCCAGCAGGTGCTGTGCGTCACCCATCTCCACCAGGTGGCTGCCCTGGCGGATCATCATCTGTCTGTCCGCAAAACGGTTGACCGCGGCCGCACGCGAATTCTGGTGAAAGCCTTGAATCATGAAGAAAGAGTGAACGAACTGGCTCGAATGTTGGGAGCCGGCCCTGAATCGGAGTCAGCCAAAGACCACGTCAGACGCCTCATTGAGGCAGGAAGCGTAGAGGCGGCCGGGTGATTCGAAAAGCTACCCTCAAAGACGTCAAACCCATACATCGGCTCATCGCCGAACAAGCGGGTTCAGGCCATATCCTGGCCCGTGCCATGAGCGAGCTCTACGGCCAGATAAGGGATTTTACGGTTGCCCAAGACGACCGGACCGGCGAGGTCATCGGGTGCGGCGCCCTGCAGATCGTGTGGGAAGATCTTGCGGAAATTCGCTCTTTGGCTGTACAGACTGCGCACCAGCGAGCGGGCCTAGGATCCAAGCTGATTGAGTCCCTCATGCAGGAGGCGCGGAATATGGGTGTCAAACAAGTATTCGTCCTGACGTACAGACAAAAGCTGTTCGAGCGTTTCGGTTTCAACGTCATGAACAAAAACCTTCTTCCGCACAAAATCTGGGCGGATTGCATTCGGTGCACAAAATTTCCGGAGTGCGACGAAATAGCTCTGGTGGGGACTCCATGACAGGTGGAATTCAGGAATATGGAAACACATTCGTAAAATTAGCGGCTGTCGCTATTTGCATGGTTACGTTTCTCTTCCTCGAGGGATGCGGGGTCATCAATGTGGGGAAATGGAAGGGAATAGAGACCACCGGCAGAGACGAGAGCTATTACCTGGTGAAGGATGTCTTTCTCACACCGGGTTCTGCCTACACGCGGAAGGATTCATTCGATCATAGCATGAATGAATCAGTCAATCTGGTCTTCACTCCCAGAGATGAGAGAAATCACTACGTTGCCGAGAGCAAATGGTTTGACCCGTCTGGACAAGAATTTCGCACCATCCGCAAAACCTATGACGTGAGACAGGAGGCAAAGAGCGGGGAAGAAAGGACCAAGAGCGGTACAGTACGGATGCATACCATGAGCACTAAGGAAATGGTAGACCACAAGCCCGGAATGTGGAAAGTGGAGCTGTATCTGGACGATAAGCTGGCTCGCCGCTTGACTTTTTCCGTGAGATGAAGATCCTCCGGGAAGCAGTCATAGAAGCTCTCATTGCGAGATGCTGCTGCGAGGAATCACAACCGAGGTGAATGCAGCCTACACGACCACTCGCACTTATGGACACCCAATTGGCCATCGACGACATGAGCTTGCATGAATGCTTAAGAGCTGCTAATATTATAAAAACAACATTAAGTCCGGAGGCTTGGTGAAAATTACCCGAAATAATATGAGGAACTTGGTCATCGGAATGGTCTTGGTCGCCTGTATGGCCGCACCAGCTTCGGGAGACCAGATTTTTGCGCCCCCGGTCCTCTGGGACAGAGGAATCTCTACAAAAACGAACCCCATCGATCTGGCCAACACCTATCTGGGCCTTCCGTACCGTGATGACGGCGCTCTCGACCATCAGGGGCATTTCACCACATTCGATCGGCCCGACCGGTTGTACGACACGCCCGGATTGAACTGCAGCGGTCTGGTGGTTTCTATTTCCCGTTTTCTGTTCAACAAGAATTGGACGCTTGACGAAGTGACGGGGGACCGGCTGGGCGACAGTGGAGAAGATTCTTCTCTGGGCAAGGATTGGGATTTCGGGTGGGACCTCGTCCTTAATATCACTGAAGGCAGGCCTCGCAGGATAGTTATGCCGGACGGCAAGGACGTTCCCATTGAGGGCTCGAACGGCTTGGCTCTCAGGGGATTTGATTTGCACGATCAAGCTGCGTGGCAGAACGTTCTCCCCCAGATGCAACCCGGCCGGATCTATCTCGCCAGTATCAGCAGGCCGGCTCGTGACCGGGGATACCAGCTTCTTCATTACCACGTGGTGCTCATGATTCCGGATTCAAACGGCGGGGTATGGCTGTATCACGCCACTCGCCGAAGTCAAGTCCACAAAATGAACATCAGGACGCCACAGGGGATGGCAAAATTCATGGGGCAGTTCAAGAATTCCCGTGGCGAGTCAAAAAAAATTCTTATCGTGGAAGCGGTTCTGCCCCAATACGGACCTCCGACGGAAACAGCGGCGGATGCCGGACGCAAGAGTGAGCCCGTCTCTCCGGAGCAATCTCGCGAAGCACTCCTTCCGAAGACCGCTGACACGGGTGCCCCGTCGAACACCGGTGCTCGGGAGGTGGCAGATGATTCGCCTCAACAAGGCCGGACAGAGGCGGCGCCTGGATCATCCACTACCGGTGCAATGGAAAAAGGACCGGATCTTGCCGTCAACCATCTTGCCGGCAAGGTTTTCAAGCAGTTCCCGGAACTCCTCACGCATATTCCCACATTCGCCGATGAGGAGAAGACCGGAGTGAGGTTCCGATTTGCAAACAGAGGCGACAACCCGAGGGACCTCGAACTTGTGGTGAAAGGACCTGATGGAGAATTGCGTTACAAGGGCAGCATCCCTCCTCGCACTCCGGACGTTTCCATTTTGTATCCTCGAGATTTCGGCGGAACTCCATCCAGGCCTTTGAAACTGGGAGAATACCGCGAAGATGCTCGGATAGACGGGACTCAGTGGTGCGCAAATCTGTTTGAAATAGCGAAACCGCAAGAGGCCCAGCCGAAAATAGTCGATATCAAGATTCCTGCTACGGTCGAAGCCGGCAAGACTTTCACCATACGAGTCGAGGCCAAGAACCAGGGTGCAGAATCGGACTACGGAGGGATCACGCTTTCATGTCCCGAATCTTCGGGTTTGAGGCTCGTATCGGCAAAATCGGGCCGCATTTACGGTCCGGGGAGCACGGTGCTCTCTGTGACCACCGACAGGATCAGGACCCGGGTACCCATGGCGGAACGGTGGATAGAATTGTGGGGAGAGGACAAGCTCTACGACCTGACGGTTCAGGTCCAGGCAGGAAGGCCGGGAACGTACCCCATTTATGTACGATGCGCGTTGAGGGGCGTGAATGTGAAAAGCAGCGTAGTCTTAATGGACCCGTCTTCTGCACAGCTTGTCGATCAGCAGGGATTTCCGGTCTACGTGCGCCAGATAACGGTACGCTGAGAGCTCTCTCATCCTGCCGTGCCTGTTCCTTTCGAGCACAATCTGGTAATCGGTACTTGCGAGGATACCTATGACACATTCGGCGAAATATCTGCTTACAGCGACGGCGATCATTGTCTTGGCCGGTTGGGTGGTTCCCGCCTTCGCCAAAGTGGAGGAACCGTGGTCGGAGATTGAGGCCAGAACAAAATTCCTCAGGACGAAACACTACATCGAGGTGGTTCGCGTTCATTCCGATGAGTATGCCAGCGCAAAGGCAAAGGGAGGAAAAGACGTTCCCGGTCCATTTCCCGTGCACGTAATTCTTCCGGAGGACTACGAGACCAACGTGAATCGCCACTATGGAGTCGTGTACCTGTTGGGCGGGAAGTCAGGATGGGATAACGGCCCGGAGTTGGGTGGCGCAACATACTGGTCCGTCTGGTGCAAGACTCCGCTCGCTCTGGACAACCTCAAGTCCGGAGTGCTGACCGCTGCGAGCTTTCAAGAAAACGTCAACGATGAAGAGCTGCGAATGTTTAACCGATGGCTTCAGCAGGATCCGTACGATGAAGTCATCGTGGTCTCGCTCTGGAATCCCGGAGGTGGTGATACCAGCAAGTACGAGCGGTACCTGATCGGTGAAGTCATGCCCTTTATCGACGCACATTACCGAACCATTCCCGACCGGAGATTCAGGGGAATCGACGGCGCCTGCGCGGGAGCGGCCCAAGCCATTATGATCTCCGCACGCAGACCGGATATTTTTGCGTATTGTGGGGGGCAACAGACCGACCTGGGAAGCTATCCCATGACCCCGGACGTCTGGCGCCTCAACGCAGCCCGAATCCGCAAGGCGGGCGGCATCGCATACAACATCAACACCAATGTCAAAGACGGTTGCAATACCTACAGCAACAGGGGCAGACTCTATGAATTGGTGGAGGACATGAAAGCGTCCGGCTTCCCGGTGGAAGTCAATGTATTTCAAAGTTGTGCTCACGGGTACTGTGCCTACAGGTATCCCAACGGCCATCAAGCGCTGCACTGGTTTTCCAAGCAATTCAAGAAAAATTTCCTGGCCCTTGGCATAAATCAGGAGCGGAAACCCGGCCCGGCCTCCAATAGCCGTACAGGAGACGTCCCGGAACCCGGGGCTCTCAAGAGCCCGCAGGCAAGCAGCAGTGATGAGGCATTACCTGGCATGTGGTAGCGCCCGAAGCTAATTTACGCGCATCTGAACGAAAGAAATGTCTCGTGCCTGGAAGCAGAAATCTCAAGCAGCTCGGGCTCCTCGCTGGTGTGGTCATCCTCGCCACGGGAATGCTGTGGGGATGTTCCGCATCCGAGGATACCGGCCGGAAGACCTCGTCTTCCGTTACGAGTCCCTCTGCATCTGAACAGGAAGACGGCGGCCGCACCGGTTCTCGCCACCCCATTACTGCTGAAGAAAAATCGGCCACTCAATCCACCGCGTCCGACGCGAAATCACCGGGGGAACGCTTGCCCGCGTCCGGTCCCGCGTCGGAGAAAATAACCGGGTACAAGACTTCAGCAGAGTATTTCAGTATTCCCTCCCGGAACTATTCCCAGGGAATCGTTGCAGTCAGTCTGCCGCTGGACTACGACAAGAATCCCTCGAAAAAATATCCCCTTCTGATCGTGTTCGGCGGTGCGGGCGAATGTGCCAGGTCACCCAGGCAGAGCGCGCTGGCATGGATGCACTATTACAAAGCAGATGAAGCCGTGCTGGCCCTTCAGGGGAACCGACTCGTTTCCGACAACTTCAGGGGATTGGTGAAACCTCACGAGTTGAACGATTTCAACCGGCGCCTCAAAAGGAGTCCGTACGAGGGTATTATTCTCGCGTGCCCATCCACACCGCTCGTATCGGCCCAGGCCGGTCCTGAGTTGCCAGAAATGGAAGAGTACATCATGGATGAACTCCTCCCCGCTCTCAAGAAAAGATATCGAGTGATGGAGAACCGGATCGGAGTGGACGGCGTTTCCATGGGTGGATCGCGATCGATGTTCTACGGGTTGAAGTATCCTGAGGTATTCTCCAGCATCGGTTCGGTTCAAGGAGCGTTCGGCCCGTACCTGGACATTTACCGGTATCTGGTGAAAACCAACCGTCAACTGCTGAGAAAAAGATCCCTTCAACTGATCACCAGCGATCGCGACGTGATGTTGCAATCTGTTGAAACCATGCATAAACTCCTGCTCGAACATCACATTCCGCATTCGTACCTGGTACTCACAGGACCCCATGATTATATCTTCAATCAGGGTCCTGGAGCCATTTCATTGCTGGTTTTTCACAACCAGGCCCTCAGACGAAGCAATTGACGCGCATGCCACTTGACGCTGTTCACGAGAAAATGTGTTCCGGCCTGGAACAGGACATGTTTACCGCGGCGGTTCTGCAGGTGATCCGGAAAGGCAGAATCCTCTTTCACGGCGCATACGGGACGCTCGGCGGGCAGGGGACCCCCGAGGCTGACACCCAAACGCTTTTTGACATGGCATCTGTGACCAAGATACTCGCAACAACGCCCCTGTGGATGCTTCTGGAATCCGAATCCCCCGGCATTATCGATGAAAATCTAACGCGCTGGTTTCCCGAAGCGCCGCCGGATAAGTCGTCGATCACTCCGCGTCATCTTCTTGCGCACGCCTCCGGTCTGCCCGCATGGAGGCCTTACTACCTCATGGGCTCGGGAAGCTCTCACTCCGCAAGCGTGCGGGCAAGAATTCTCTCGGAAGTTCTTGCGTATCCCATCGGACGCGGGTGCATTTATTCCGATTTGGGATTCATGCTGCTGGGTTTCATGCTTGAGAAGGAAACCGGACGGAGCCTGAAGGAATGCGCAAGAGAGATGATGTATGAGCCGCTCGGTTTAGAAGATATGTTGTTCAGACCCGCCGATCGGGCAGAAAGGATTGCGCTGACGCGCTTCGGTGACGCGACTGGTCTGGTCAACGATCTGAATGCAAGGGCCCTCGGCGGTGTGGCGGGCCACGCGGGGTTGTTCGCCACAGCCGATGCCGCTGGGAGACTCGCTCTCGAAATAATGAGGAGTTACCTTGATCGGGGATTTTTCAAGACGTCAGTCATCCGGAGGTTCTGCGCTCGTCCGGGGTTCACCGCGGACAGCACTCGAGCACTCGGCTTCGATACTCCGGCAGTTGAAGGATCGTCGTGCGGCCGTTTCTTTTCACGCAGAAGTGTCGGTCACACGGGTTTCACGGGGGTCAGCCTGTGGATGGACATGGAACGCGAGGCAATTGGGGTTTTGTTGACGAACCGGGTCGTGAAGGGAGAATCCGATTTTCGCATCAAGGACTTCAGACCGAGTGTGTACGATGCTGTCATGTCCGCAGTGGTGGACGAGTAGAACGGAAATTTTTCCGTCATCCGCCTCGGACTCTGGCATCTTCCGGCATGAACAGGCTCTCCAGTCTTCGGGCAAGCATGAGATCGCCCGACACCCTCAGTTTCCCGGAAAAGGAAGCGGACTGACCCGATATTCTTCCGGTCATCAGATCGATGAAGTCGATTCCGCCCACACTATAGGGATTCTCAAAAGTAAAGTCGGTTTTGATTATAGTAATTCTCGATAGTATTGTCGGCTTGAAAAACCTTCCCTTGGACGTACAAGGTTGAAGCATGTCATTGCGAGGGCAAAACCCGAAGCAATCTCCAACTGACCAAGACTGAGATTGCTTCGTCGTCACACTCCTCGCAATGACATGGTTGGATTGTCGGCATGTGGGCGAGAGGCATGAACGAATCCGACAGAATTTTCGAGAGCTGCTATAGCATCGATAACCGCTTTAGCCTTGTCTGGCATCTTCAGGCACCTTTCTCCGGTAAGCGTATCGGTCGGCTTGTGGTACTGCAACGCCCGGAGCAAAACCACCGTGTCCTGAAGTCACATTCGCGGTCAGTATCTGGAGCCGAAGAGAGCTGTTCCAATTCTCACCAGGGTGGCGCCCTCTTCGACGGCTACTTCGTAATCGCCGGTCATTCCCATGGACAGTTCGTTCATATCCGCGCAGAGCACTCCCGACGACATGAGCTTTTCTCTCAGTTCCCGCAGGCGGGCGAAGAACGGCCTTGCCCGCTCGGGTTCGTCGAAAAACGGCGGCATAGTCATGAGCCCCATGAGGCGTATGGCCGGAAGCCCCCGAACGTACTCGGCCAGGCGCTGCACCTCATCGGCAGGTATACCCGATTTTTGGGATTCTCCGGACAGGTTCGCCTGAATCATCACCCCCAGGACCTTGCTCTGAGCGTGGGCTCGCCGGCTCAGTGCATCTGCCAGCCTGGCATCGTCCACTGTCTCTATCACGTCAAACAGATCGAATGCTTTACTTGCCTTGTTTCTCTGGAGATGGCCGATCATATGATACGTCACGCCCGGAGCTTTCATTGATTCCAGGCCGGCAGCAGCTTCCTGGAGATAGTTGTGCCCGATTATGCTGATTCCCGCGGCAACCGCCTCGGTGATCTTCTCCGTGCCCTGCCCTTTTGCGGCTGCCACGATGCGGATTTCTTCAGGATTGCGGCCGGCCCGCTCCGCTGCCCGCGCTATATTGTCTCGCACTGCTCTGACGTTTTCAGATATCATGTCTGCTGTTCGCTTCCAGGAAATCGAAGATCCCGAGTTCCTTGAGGTCTCGAGCAACTTCACAAAGCGGCAGTCCCACAACATTGGTGTACGACCCCGAGACACGCTCCACTATTCCCGAGCCTATGCCCTGAATTGCGTATGAGCCCGCCTTGTCCATCGGTTCACCGGTGCTCACGTAATCGCTTATTTCATCGCCGGACAATTCGCGAATCACCACTTCCGACTGAGCATACCGCACTCTCCGGTTTTCCGGAAAACGCGAATGGACAATGGCGTACCCGGTGAACACTTCGTGAGTTCGTCCCGCGAGTCTGGCAAGCATAGATCTTGCGTGTTCCTCATTATGAGGCTTTCCTAAAATTTCATTGTCGATTACGACAATGGTATCGGCTCCAAGAACCCAGAAATCCTGTGTTTTGTCGGATATATCCGTCGCTTTGGCTACTGCGAGCCGGCAGACGTGTTGATCCGGTAGCTCTCCGTTTTTCTGATCCTCATTCACATCTGACGGCATGACCAGGAAAGATACTCCGATTCCGGCCAGTAATTCCTTGCGTCTGGGGGAAGCCGAAGCCAGAATGATATGAGGTTTCGATGGTTCCACCATGGTTCTCCTTCGATTCGATTGTGCGGGACGCCACAGCACGGGCGACCGGACACAAGCATCCAGTTATGCTCATTGGCACTCAAGGACATGAGATCCGGAAAATCCTTCCCGCAAGGAGTGCCTGTCAGAATCCCACTGCCTTGAAAGGGCATTGATTTCAAATCCTACAGTTCATTCAGCTGCGGTGAGTCGCAGAGAAAACTCACGTACTATAGTTATCATCCGTGGCAGGTGACGGCAACGCCAACTTGAAGCTCGCATTTCAGAACGGGGTTCGTCGTGATAGAATAAACTGTTTGCTGGACACGCGGACCTCATCCTGTTAAAGAGGTCTGCGTTCAACACGTCAGAGAAGGAGAACGCCGTGAAAGGAACATGTATGCTAACGACCATACTTCTGGGATGTCTGGCTTTTTTTGCCGTGACCGTGGCCCAAGCCGGTCAGGAAATTACAACGCAGTCCGGGCTGAAACTGGAAACCCTTCAGCAAGGGAACGGACCCAAGCCTCAAAAAGGCCAGATGGTCACTGTCCACTATACGGGAACGCTTCAAGACGGCAAGAAATTCGATAGCTCCCGGGATCGGGGAACGCCATTCAATTTCCAGGTGGGGATGGGTGAGGTTATTCCAGGCTGGGACGAGGCATTGATGCTCATGAAGGTCGGCGACAGGACCAAAATTACCATCCCGCCGCAATTGGGATATGGCCCGAGAGGTGCCGGGGGTGTGATCCCGCCGAACGCCACGTTGATTTTCGATGTCGAACTCTTGGGAACAAAATAATTCCGTCTGAAAACTCGTTCGGGGAGGCATCTCTCCTCAGAAGTGCTCCTCCCCGAATCCCGCTTCAAGAACCCGTAACACTGGCCGGAAACGCCATTTTTTAAGCGGAAATGCCGGTTCCAGGGTATGATGGAGGTTTGGAGTCTATCGATGGCCGATTTGTGGACTGCCGGGATTCTCGGAATCGTAGAAGGCATAACGGAATTTCTCCCTGTTTCGTCAACGGGGCACCTGATCATAGTCGGCAATTTGCTGAAGTTCACAGGGGAGAAAGCATCGTGTTTCGAGGTCTTCATTCAACTGGGCGCAATTCTTGCGGTAGTGGTGCTGTATTTCAACCGGTTCACCGCGTTGATACCGTTCCAGAATGAAGCAGACGGCAAATTCTCGGGTTTTAGAGGCATCACTTTGCTTCTGGTAACCACGTTACCTGCCCTTGCGGCCGGTTATCTCGCGCACAAGACAATCAAACAATATTTGTTCGGACCGTTAACCGTGGCATTGGCTTTGGGCTTGGGAGGAATCGGAATCTTGCTCGCTGAAAAATTCAAACCGCGGTCGGACACCCTGGATCTCGACTCGTTGAGCTACGGTCAGGCATTGATGGTGGGATTGTTTCAGTGCATTGCCTTATGGCCGGGTATGTCGCGCTCCGCGTCCACCATCGTCGGCGGGTTGTTCTCAGGGTTGGACAGGAAGGTTGCGGCTGAGTACTCCTTTCTCGCTGCGGTGCCTGTCATGGTTGCGGCGACAGGGTACGATCTTTACAAAGAATGGGGTGAACTGAATTTCTCCGATTTCGGTTTTTTTGCGGTTGGGTTCGTAGTTTCTTTCTTGGCAGCTGCAGCAGCGGTAAAATTGTTCATCACCTTGCTCCAGCGATGGTCCCTCGCTCCTTACGCGTGGTACAGGATCATCGTAGCTCCCTTGATTTACGTGATGTGGGCCGGCTGGTAGGGGTTCAAGCAGTTCCCGAAGGGATAGCGTCGCTCCGAGTTGGGACCGATAAACGTCGGCAGGAGCCGGTATCAGGGTAGGTGCGATTCGAGTGGAACCGAGGTTCTGCCTGAGCAGCAGTGCGTTGTCACGAAGTCTTTCGTTCTTGCACGTAGCTGTCGCTGAAGAGGTCCGCGTACTTGAGGATCCAGTCTATAGCCGCTTCCATCCCCAGATCTCTTCCGGCCTTTTCGGATTCGATCCACTTGTGCCTTTCTATTTCTCGGCTTTGAATGTTCAGATATTCCTTCAAGTCCATCTCGATACCCACGGATCTGCGTTGTGGACATAATCGGATTCGTGTAAGATTCTTCACTGGCAATTCTTAGTCACCTCGTTGCGATTGTCAAGTCCAATGTTGCGTTGACACAAAGGATTTTGGAGGCTTGTATGACCAATCCGTTGAGGGCAATAGGTGCCCTGGGACAGTCCGTCTGGTACGACAATCTGGGACGAGAGCTCTTGCGGTCCGGCGAACTGAAGGCAATGATAGAAGAGGACGGAATCACTGGGGTTACCTCGAATCCGACGATATTTGAAAAGGCCATCGGTGCTGAGCGAACGTACGACAACGATCTTCATTACCTCGTGGATACGGGGCTGAATGTTCAAGGCATCTACGAAGGCCTGGTGGTAGAAGACATTCGGGAAGCAGCCGATCTGCTGAACCCTGTGTATGAGAAAACGTCTGCCGCGGACGGATACGTGAGTCTCGAGGTGTCACCCGTGCTCGCGTACGACAGAGCCGGGACAATTGCCGAGGCGAAACGTCTCTTCGAATGTGTGGACAGAAAAAACCTTATGATTAAAGTTCCCGCCACACTTCAAGGACTTGAAGCTGTGGAGGAACTGATCGCAAGCGGAATAAACGTAAACGTCACTCTGATCTTTTCTCTTGAACAATATCGCGGGGCAGCTACGGCCTACATACGTGGCATGGAGCGCCTGATCGCGGAAGGTGGCGATCCTGCCCGGATTGCGTCGGTCGCGTCGTTTTTTGTGAGCAGGGTGGACACCATGATCGACGAAAGGCTGAAAGACATCGCCGATCCGACTAATCGCATCGCTGCACCCGAACTCATGGGAAAGGCCGCCATCGCCAACGCGAAGCTGGCTTATGCGGCCTACAAGGAGATATTTCACGGTCAACGGTTCGCAGATCTGAAGGCGAGAGGGGCGAAACCCCAACGAGTTCTGTGGGCCAGCACAAGCACCAAGAATCCGGATTATCCGGATACCTTGTACGTTGACAGTCTCTTAGGCCCGGAGACTGTCAATACGATGCCCGCTGTCACGTTGGTCGCATATCGGGACCACGGAAACCCGAAGCCTCAGTTGGAGGACGATCTGGACGAGGCGCGATCCCTTTTCCCCAAGTTTCAATCGTTGGGCATAGATATCACCCAGATCATGGATAGCCTTCTCGAGGACGGAGTGAAATCATTCGCCGATTCCTTCGACATGCTCCTGGAAGGAATCGCCAAGAAACGGACTCGCCTGCTGCGCGGGTGGGGACACAGATCCGCTTCCATTGGCGAGCTTCAGCAATCGGTGGACGAAACTCTGGGTCGTTTGGATGAGGAAAAATTGGCCGAAAGCATCTGGAACGGCGATGTTGCCGTTTGGACGGATGACCCCCAGAGTAGGAGCGGCATAGGCCAGCGCCTGGGATGGCTCCAGGCGGTTGAGACCATGAGAGGGGAGTGCCGGCGACTACAAGAATTTGCCGACGAAATTCGCGGTGCCGGATTCGCCCACGCGGTGCTCCTTGGCATGGGTGGTAGCAGTCTCGCGACCGAAGTGTTCGCCCGGTGTTTCGATCGTGTTGACGGTTATCTCGATTTGAGGGTTCTTGATACCACAGTTCCGCAATCGATCCTGGAAACGGAGAAAACGGTGGATCCGGAGCGCACTTTGTTCATCGTGGCAAGCAAATCCGGGGGAACCATAGAAGTCCTGTCGCTATACAAATATTTCCGGGCACGGCTTGAATCCATTCTCGGAGAAACGGCAGGCAGTCATTTCATCGCCATCACCGATCCGGGAACAAGCTTGGGGAAGCTGGCCTCCGAACACGGTTTCCGACGTATTTTTCTGAACCCGGCGGACATTGGGGGTCGTTTCAGCGCCCTCTCCTACTTCGGGCTTGTTCCTGCGGCTCTCATTGGGATCGATGTCAATCGGTTGCTGATGCGTGCGGCTCAGGCCGTGGAGGCGTCTGCTCCGGATGTTCCCGCGCTGGAGAATCCGGGAACATGGATGGGCGCGATTTCGTCTTTGGCCGCACTGAACGGATGCGACAAGCTGAGCTTTATCATTTCGCCTCCCCTCGCTTCATTTGGCCTTTGGCTGGAGCAACTCATCGCCGAGAGCACCGGCAAGGAAGGAAAAGGAATACTGCCGATTGTGGGGGAGCCTCTCGGTTCTCCCGACGTATATGGCAAGGACCGGCTTTTCGTGTACCTGAGACTCGACGGTGACGGCACGTACGATCAGGACGTTTCGGCTCTTGAGCAGGCAGGCCACCCGGTCATAACACAACGGATCCACACCGCTTACGATATCGGCAGGGAAATGTTCAGATGGGAATTCGCCACAGCCGTCAGCGGAGTGCTTCTCCACATCAACCCCTTCGATCAACCCAATGTCCAGGAATCCAAGGACCTGACCAAACGGCTTCTTGAGTCCTACAAGAAAGAAGGCAATATTTCCGAGCCCGAAAAATTCGACGTTACCGACGCTTCCCTGGGAGACGCGTTGAAGGATTTGTTCGCGGTGCCGGATGCCGGTGCGTATGCTGCCCTGAACGCATTCATTCACCCTTCCACGGAAAACCGGAGCATCCTCCAGGAAATGCGTACAATGATTCGCGACAGGTTCAAGATGGCCACGACTCTGGGATTCGGTCCGAGATATCTTCACTCCACAGGGCAGATGCACAAGGGTGGCCCGGCAAATGGCTACTTCATCGAGATCACGGCTGAAACAACGGAAGACGTGCCCATTCCGGGAGAGCCTTACGCGTTCGCAGCGCTCTTGACCGCTCAGGCAGTAGGCGATTACCAGGCCCTCCGAAACAACGGAAGGCGCATCGTCCGAGTGCACCTGAAGGCGGAACCCGAGTTGGGACAGCTACGGGACATCCTCGTGGCAGCTCTTTCTCGATGACGAGGCCGACGCAAGCCGGAATGTGGCGAGACGGTGCGGCACGAATCATTGAGAACCGGAATCGGCTGAAAAGTCGAGAAACGTCAACACAGTTGTATGGAGAGCTTTTATGGCTGCAAATGGATACCGGGTCAAGTCCGACGCTGAATTGAGTCCGTACCAGAAAAGAGTGGACAAGATTGACAATGTGATTTTGTGCGTGGCTGCGGCGGAAAAGATGCTTGGCGAGATCGGACGATCGCTTTTTCCCGGCCTTGAGAAAACACCCGTGCTTAAACCTCGCAAAAAGGTGGCTGTGTTTCCCTGGCGGGGACGGAAGGTGGGGCGGCAGCGCACGACGTTTTCCCTGTGATCGCATGCTTTCCGGCGGCGTTCCGGATTCCTCGGATTCCCGGCATGGAGCATTTTGGGCGCGATGACGCACGCGGCCGCATGGACGATGCGCAGCTTATTCGCCGTCCTCTCGTCCGTCTTTCACGAGGAAAGCACTTCTGGCACGACTGTTCCCGGCATCCGAGTACGGTTTGAAAGAAACCCGGACAAAGGTATCGAAGGTGATGAGAACCTCCAGCCCCACTTCACACCAGATGCATTCCCCTATAGGCTCCAGGACATGAGTGCCCCGGTTTCCTTTGACGAATACCAGGTTTTCGCTGATGACTTCAATGGGGCCGCTGTCGTAGTCAGTTTTCTGGGCCCGGATCGAACCCGGAGGAATCACCGTGAGGCATAGGACCAGAAACATGCCAATCCAGATTTTTCCCTGCGCAGCCATGTTCTCTCAGGTTTTCTTCATTTTTCCGATTGACGCGAGAACCTTCCGATTTGTGCTGGCTTCCAGAGCACCGGGACTGTCGAACGTGTGGTCAAAGAAATTTGCAACGAGCACAAGGCCTATTCCAAGCGGTATGGCGACAAAAAAAGCTCCAATGACGAACAGTAGCGTCTTCGGGAAAATCGGGTCGGCCGGCAGGAACGGCTTGGCCACTACGGCAACATTCACAAGATGCTTTCCCACCTTGAGATTTTCCAAGCGAGCTTCCTCTTCTTTTGCCAAGTACTGAAGATACCGTTCTTTCGCAATGGTGACGTCAAGCTGCAACCGCCGGGCTTCTTCGCTCTTTTCTTCGAGCTGCCGCAGTTCGGACTGTTTTGCAGTCAGGCTCTGTTCAAGGCTGCTTCTTTTTGCCGCGAGAACGTCCGTCTCACTCTGGATAGCTTCCCGCAACTTCCTGGTCAGATCTGCAACTAGTTCATCCGCTGCTTTTCGATCGCGGCTCTCAGGGGAGAAAACTTCCCACGTTTGGATGCGTTTTTGTTCCGCGCGAAGAAGCTGGGAAATAATGAGATTTACCACGGTGTTTTCATTACCTCTTTGCATGGATGCAGCGAGTTGTCCCGTGGGTAGTATTCCCTTCTGGAGCAAAGACATCATGTATTCGTACTGGCTCATGTTGGATTTGACTTCAACGAGTGAATCTTCAATGAGTTTGAGTGACGAGATGAGTTCTGTTTTCTGCCTTTCAGGAAGCGATATTCCCCACTTTTTTTTGAATCCCGCCAGTTCGCGGTCCGCCTGGTCGAATTTGTCTTTATACATGTCTCCCTGTCCGGAGAAAAACCCCTGCGCTCCGGGTAACGAATACACTTCCTGATGATACGGGATGTACAAGTCCAGCACTGTGGCCAAAATCTTCTGCGTCATTTCCCTATCGGAATACTTGAACGCCAGATCCAGCACCTTGGATTTGACCACAGGGGTAACTCTAAAATCCTTCAGGAGCACTTCGGAAATCTCCAGCACCTGGCGCTCTTGAGTCTTGTCGGCAGGGCGCTCGGCAATCCCCAGGTAATCTTTTATTCCGGTCTTCCATTTCTCCACGAGGCTTCCCTGATCCTGTGGCTTGGTTGCTATCTCGAGCTTCCTGACTGCTCTTGTCCACAGCTCCAGGCTTCGCAACAGTTCCATTTCGCTGTTCAAATCAGTTTCGTCCACATTCATATTGAGGAACATGGACGCACTGAGGTCCTTGGCTCCCTGCAACAGGGTTGTGGTTTCTTTTTTTCCGGTGACGAGCACCTTAGCAGTAGACTCATAGACGGGTTTCACGATAAAGCAGGCCGCCAGAACGCCGAGAGGCAGGGCAACGACGAAAAAACGAAGCAGGAAAATTCGTCTGTATAAAATATTGAGCGTATCTCTCAGGGACAAGCCGGGTTCTTCCCTGAAAATTCCTGTATCTTCAGAATAACGGGGTTCCATCGCTCCGGAATTCCTTTAACGTCTTGTTTGAATTTTGGTCGATTATAGACCCAGGCCTTATAACTGTCGATTTATTTCGATTCTACCGCTTCTTTTGTCACGCCAAAATAACCCAGACGCGGGTTTTCCGAACCGCCTTGCATCAGTCTTCTCTTCTCCAAATTCTCCAAAACCTGAGTCAGGGCCATCATCACGCAGATTTGCATGAATACGTTCACGTAATGATAAAAAGACAACATTCTGTGAGGTATCGAACCCACGAGAGCGGCAAAAAAACCTGCGGCAACAAGATAAATCCAAGGGTCCGGCGAACGGCACAATCTCCACAGTTTTACCATCATAAGCAGACTGAAACCGAAATAGAGAGACGCACCGATGATCCCCGTTTCCGCCAGCCGCAAGAAATATTCATTATGGACGGTGTACAGCCAGGCATGCCGCGCATTCACCGGAACATAACGCTGAACTTCCAGCGGATAATTGTTCGCTCCGACTCCGAGGAGCCAATTGTTCTTGATCATGTTCCAGGCAGTTTCCATGAGGGGAACTCTATCCTCCCCCCATGTCCCAAATTGGAACCGCTCCACGATGAAAGGGCTTGCGAGCATGAGAATCAACAACAAGGCCCCTACGGTCTTTATGATTCTGGAAGCTGGGATCCAACCCCGTCCGTAGGTGATGGCCAGAAGTACCAAAGAGGATACGAATATTCCCAACCCCGCGGCACGAACTTGTGTGAATGCGATGGCAACAAGCACCAGGAGCATGCACATGAGAGCTGTCCCCCGCGCTCTCTTGTCACGAATAACGAGATAGTACGCAAGTCCTACCGGGAAAACGAGAGAGATCAGCGTAGCTGCCGCATCCGGGCTTCCGAAAAATCCTCGGGACCTGAACCCTTCCGGCCCCATATACGTCACGAGTTCTCCATGTAACGTGTAATTGAGTTTCGTCGCGTATTGCAGCCAAATGTACATCCCGTGGGCCACGGCTCCCGCAAATAATGCGTACACTACAATTTTCAGATCTCGTTTGTCGGACAACCTGTTGACAAGGTAAAGGAACAGCAAGAAACCTTTCAACAGAACGCATATTTCGAAAAAACTGTATCGGAACCGTGTTGCGGCCAGCGAACTCTGGAAGAAAAGATACACGATCCAGATGCAGAGCATCGCCCCCAATGTTCCGCCCAACGTGAACCTGGCCCGCTGTCTATTGTATGCCGCAGTTGCAATCCAATGCATGTACAGCAGGATGAGGATGACGTCCACGCTGTCCACTGCTATCCCGGCGCTGAACGGCTGACTTTCCATATCTGCAAGAGGTTCGTGAATCACATGGTACCCGAACTGAAGCGGAATGCAGAATACCACTACGAACAGCAAGAACGCCCGCAGGTCCCTTATGAACAGGCCGAGCCCCAAAACGAACACGGCCCCGCCATGCACCAGAATGGCCGCTCTGTAGCTGATGGACAAGGCGTTCACGTACAGGTACCCCAACAACAAGGCTATTGTCGCGAAAATGAGAATAGCGGAAAGATTTTGTGGCGATACCTCTCGTGATTCCATATACGCCTTCCGGGAGATCCGAATTCGCACTTGGCACAGACCAGATGCCAAGAGTCCTGACTGGTTCGCCAGCCGCATGCAAAGACAACGGCCATGGCTCGACGCCGCTGCCTGCCTCATTGGTTGTGATTTCGACCAGTACCGCCACGAAGGCCGGGAGCCGATGTCGAAAGATCGCGCTCCGCAATCTCACATGACTTCTTGGTAATCGCTATGCATGGGGTGCCCAAGAAACATTACCGCAACAGTATAGCGCATCACGATCGCACAATCAACAAAAACAGGTGAATTTTCGCTAAGATGCGGGTGTGTCAGATTCTACACTCGATTTATTTTCAGGAACAATGGATGAGACCCCGGGAACTTCCCGCTCCGGGGTCTTCCCTTGATAAATCGATGCCCGGTTCATCGGCATGGAGTCCGCGACGATCAAGCGCATGTCTTCTTCATCCCCATTTGATCCGCATCCCAGTGTAGTAGTTCTCAAAAAGTGTGCCGGATTTTCCCATAATTCTGTCCCGCAAGTCGGTGGTCAAATCATGTCATTGCGAGGAGCGGAGCGACGAAGCAATCCAGGTTTTAGTCGGTTAAAGATTGCTGCGGGCTCTGCCCTCGCAATGACACTCTTCCAATCTATTCGCGTAATCAAACCCACATTACTTTTGAGAATCCCTACAATCATTCAGCTTCGCGAGGGGACCGTCGTTTCCCTGTCAATGCGAGGAGTGAAACATCGAAACAATCCCGTTATTCAAGGGCACGGATTGCTTCGCTTCCCTCGTACTGACGGCTTTTTTCCCACCCGTGACCGACCGGATCTCCTTCCAAACAAAATGGGCTTGACAGATGCTTGCGCGTTTAATAGAAGCCATAATCGGGTCATCAGATTGTTCGGCGCACGGCTGAGGTGCAAGAGGACGCACATGGAGCACAAGCCCTATAAGCCGATGGAAGCGGCACGCATTTTGGGCGTCTCAAAAGATGTCCTGCTGGCGTACGAGCGAGACGGGAAAATTCCCGAAGCCCACCGAGACGCATTGGGGAACCGATATTATACGGGAACCGACATAGAAATCATCCGGGACCTGATGAACGTTCGTCCGGCTCTTACAAATCGCCCCCTTGTCCTTGCGGTGTTCAACATGAAAGGGGGAGTCGGCAAGAGCACCATATCCTCGAACGTTGCCTGGAAAATGGCTGAAAAAGGGTTTCGCACTTTGGCGATCGACGCGGATCCTCAGGGCCATATGACGACGTCCCTGGGACAAGAACCCTCGCGTTTCGAAAAGACTTTCCTGCACCTGCTGATTCCCGACTCGAAGAGAGAAACATCGATGGTCGGATCCGTTGGCCGGGAACTCTTGCCAAACCTCCATTTGGTGCCAGCCAATTTATCGATGTGTTCCATGAATCTTCTGCTGTTCCAGCAGCCCGAGCGGGAATATCGTTTCAGGCGAGCGGTGGAAGAGATTCGTACAGAGTCTTTTTATGATGTGGTAGTCGTCGATTCGCCGCCTTCGTACGATCTCACAAGCTTGAATATTCTGCTTTCCTGCGATATGCTTCTGGTTCCGGTAAGACTCGACGGAAATTCTTTTTACGGGCTGGAGTATCTGTTCGATTCGATCCGGGACATAGCTCGCACGTACAGGTATGCGATTTCCAAAATCGCTATTGTGGCGAATCATTATAACGGCGGATATTCCGTAAGTCGTCAGATCCTGGAAGGGCTCCGTCACAACTATGCTCCGTACATGATGTCAACGGTGGTGCGCCAGGATGTTAATTTCGATAAGGCAAACGCCCTGCGTCAACCGGTATTCGTGATGGCACCGGCGTCCAAAGGGAGCAAAGACATGGAACGGCTCGTGGACGAGATCGTTGAGAAAATAGAAATCAAGGAATGTTGGGCACGTTCGGCACATGAGCAAGAAAAAACCTGATTACACAAAATTTATGCGAAAACCGTCCCCTCTGGAACTCAGTCCGCCTCGCCCGGATTTGGATCGCCTGCCTCGCATGCGGGGCTCCGATGCTGAGGACGGTATTCCATGGGCGGAAATCATTTTCGAACCCGAACACGTCAGTCAACTGGAACGAGCAGCTCAGGTGCGCGGGGGAGGAAATCCGCCGCAGAGTGCTCAAATTCCCATGGTTCCTGGGAAGAAATCCGCTGGACCTCCCGAGCCGGTCTTGGGCTATAACAGGCCCGTGACGGTCACGGACGCGTCACTGAACTACACGGTTGAAGAGAATTTCTCGCCGCAGGCATTTTTTTCAGTCGGATCTCCTGTTGCCGCTGCTCCCCCCGTGGCTGCTCTGATCGTGATTGTTTTCATGGTATTCTTCTTGCTGCTCGAATAGAAAGACCAATTGTCCTGCCCCAGGCCGGTGTCTCCCTCATGGGAAGGCGATCGCTTTCTTGACACGCCAGCGCATTTTTGATAAAAATGTAAGATCCTGAAGTATATACGTTCACCCGGTCCGCATATCAGAATCATACGAAACAACGGTTAGGAATTCAGGGAGAGTGTCAGGCCCCGCACCATAACACACGAACGTCCGTCGCCCGGTTCCTATGCGGCGATTGGGCACGCTTGTTGTCTGAGCATGACAATCCACTCATGACACACACAAACACCTTACACAAAAGGAGGAATGGGCTGTGAAGGTCCTTGTATCTGATAATCTATCCGAGCTGGGAGTGAACATCTTTCGCGAAGCGGAAGGAATCGAAGTGGACGTGAAGGTGGGCCTCAGCCCTGAGGAACTCAAGGCCATCATCGGCCAGTACGACGGGCTAGCCGTGCGCGGAGCCACAAAAGTGACGGCGGACGTGATTGCCGTGGCTGATAATCTGAAAGTCATCGGTAGGGCTGGAACAGGTCTGGATAATGTGGATATCCCCGCTGCTTCCAAGAGAGGCATTGTGGTAATGAACACCCCCGGCGGGAATACCGTCACCACCGCAGAGCATACTCTTTCCATGATGATGGCGCTCGCTCGGAATATACCCCAGGCGAACTCCTCCATGAAGGGAGGCAAATGGGAAAAGAAAAAATTCTCGGGCACGGAGATATTCAATAAAACCCTGGGCGTGGTCGGTCTCGGCAAGATCGGGTCTGTAGTCGCCGATCGTGCTCGCGGCCTCGGCATGAATGTCATCGCATACGATCCGTTCCTTTCCGAGGATCAGGCCAAACAGATGGGAGTGCGGTTGGGCACCCTGGACGAGGTTATGCGTGAGGCCGACTTCATAACTCTTCACGTTCCCCTCACCCCTGAAACCCGCGGCTTGATCAACAAGGAAAACCTGGCGAAGATGCGTGATGGGGTACGCATAATCAACTGCTCGAGAGGTGCGGTCGTCAATGAAGATGATCTGGCCGAAGCACTTGAATCGGGCAAAGTGGCGGGAGCCGCCCTGGATGTTTTTTTGGTCGAGCCTCCCGACTGCACCAGATTGATCGGCCTGGACAGGATCATTTGCACGCCGCATCTCGGTGCGTCCACCAAAGAAGCTCAAGACAACGTGGCCATTGCCGTGGCAAATCAAATCAGGGATTACCTTCTTTACGGAACGATCAGGAATGCCGTCAATGCACCGGCGGTTTCCGGCGAGGCCCTGGAGCGATTGAAACCGTACATCGACTTGTCCCAGCGACTCGGGCTGTTTGTGGGGCAAATGGTCCAGACCGGCATCAAGAGTGTGGAAGCTCAATATTCCGGCGAAGTCTCGGAAATGGAGCTCAAGCCGTTGACGACCTCGTTCCTCACCGGCCTTCTCACACCCATCATGCAGGACGATGTCAATCAGGTAAACGCCCCGGTTGTGGCCCAGGATAGGGGTATCACCGTTTCCGAGACGAGGATGAGCAGAGGAGAGGATTTCGTTTCCCTGCTTCGGTACAAAGTGGTGACGGAAAGACGGGAACATCTCGTGGAAGGGACTCTCTTCGGCCGATCCGAGCCCAGAATGGTGAGATACGGCGCATTCCGCGGGGAGTTCAATCTTTCCGGCGAACTGATCCTCATTTACGGCGTCGACAAGCCGGGAGTCATAGGAAAAGTGGGCGCGGCCCTTGGAACTCAAGGTGTCAACATTTCTCATTTCCAGTTTGCCCGGTTGTCTCCCGGAGGCGAAGCCCTTCTGTTCCTCAACACGGACACGAGAGCTAATGATGAGGCTCTGAAGGCATTACTGGCAGTGGAGAACGTGAATTCGGTTCGCCGTTTGAAGATGTAAGGGGCTTGAGTGAGCGACCGGGATCGGGGCGAGAGAATACGCCTTGCGGGTAATGGGCATTAATTGATTCCATACACGCCCCGATTCTGCCTCGAACCCATGGTAGGGCGTCACTGGGCACGTGTTTCATGTTGCAAGGGTCAAATCGCTCCAGTGCATACGGATAAAGCTATGCTGAACATAAAAGATCTGTCTCACCCCGAACTTCCGAAACAGGACAATTATGAGCAGGCGCTCAAAATGGGGCTGGAAATCTTCGACAGAAGGGATCCGGGCAGGGTCGCGCAAAAGGCCGGTGCAACGTACGCCGGCCGTTCGGTGATTATTCCGCATCTGGATCGCGAGATAGTGCTCAATGTGGACACGCACCGTTTTTCCATCAAGCAAACCGACGAAGAAGCTCCCATCTGGATGGCTATTCTGGTAATCCATTATCTGAATAATGCGGAAGGCAGACAGCCTACCGGAAAACTGAAGCATTTCCGTGAATTCAAGGACGGACATTTCTACGAACCCGCATTCAACCGAAGGACAAAAGAAATACTCGCCAGTGTGTTTGGTAACGATGCGGAAGCCATGCTAACCGCAGGCAGAAGATTGCAGGGAAAGAAGCTTCAAACCGGAGACGCTGCGATCGAACTGAGCTATTTTCCTTGTCTGCCCATCACGTGCATACTGTGGAAGGGAGACGACGAGTTTCCGCCTGAAGCGTCAGTATTGTTCGACGAAACTGCCGACCTGTTTTTCAGCGCAGAGGACATGGCCGTTGCCGGACAGATGGCCGTTCTGGAATTGTTGAAGGCGTCCCGATGACGAGCTTCCTTCCGAGTTAGAGAATGCGCAACTTCATGTGAGAATGCGCAGTGGTATGAAACCAGATCTCAGTGAGGTTTGCCAATGAAAATAGCCGTATCGGGAAAAGGCGGGGTGGGCAAGACGACGCTGAGCAGTTTGCTCGCCAGGTACTGGGCTCGAAAGGGCTACCGGGTTCTGGCGGTTGATGCGGATCCTGATGCAAATCTGGGCTCGGCTCTAGGTATAGATACGACGGGGCTGATTCCCGTTGCAAAGATGGAGGCTCTAATTGCGGAACGGACCGGGACGAAACCGGGAACCGTGGGTGGCTTTTTCAAGATGAATCCCAGGGTGGACGATCTTCCTGAGGCTCTGGGACGTGAAAGGGACGGTGTTCGCCTGCTGGTGATGGGCACGGTCAAAAAAGGCGGAGGCGGATGCATCTGCCCCGAAAGCGTGCTGCTCAAGGCCCTGGTAACCCACCTGGTTCTCTACGACAAAGATCTTGTTATCATGGACATGGAAGCCGGAATCGAACATCTCGGGAGGGGAACAGCTCAGGGAGTGAACCGGCTGGTGATCGTGGTGGAACCGGGCCGAAGGAGTATCGAAACGGCAGCGAAAGTCCGTCAACTGACCAGCGATATCGGTCTCCACAAGGTTGCTGCGGTGGGCAGCAAGGTGCGTAACCAGGAACAGGAGGAGTTTCTGGAGAACAATCTGGACGGCATTCAACTCATCGGCATCCTTCCTTTCTCGGAAGAGATAGCAAAAGCCGATCTGGAGAGCCGCCCCCCTTCACTGGATGACCCGGTGATCTATCGGGCTATAGAAAAGATAGCGGCCGGATTGGAATCCGAAGCTGTCTAGCAACTGCGATGTTTCAAGCCGGTCCGTGGAGGCCGGCCAGGTCTCAGGAAATTATTCGCACTCCCGGGACCGCATGTCTTGATCTTGCATTCTCTCGGCATTTGACACAATGTTCCATGACTTCTCTGGCGGCAGCCATTGATTTATTTGACCATTCAACCTGAAGGAGGATTGCATGTCGGCAAAAATCATCAGCGGAAACGAAGTATCCCAGCAACTCAAGGACGAAATGAAGGAAGAGGTCCTCAAACTGAAGGCCCAGGGACTGGAACCGTGCCTGGCGGTCATCCTGGTGGGCGAAGATCCCGCTTCCAAAGTCTACGTGTTGAACAAGAAAAAAGCCTGCGAGTATATCGGGATAAAATCGCTTGAAACCAAATTGCCCGCAGACACTACCACCGAGCAGCTCCTGGGAGTGATCGACGGTTACAACAAGGACAAGACGGTTCATGGCATTCTCTGTCAGCTTCCTCTTCCGAAACACATCCCTGAAACCAAGATCTTGAGATCCATTCTTCCGGAAAAGGATGTGGACTGTTTTCATCCCTTCAATGTAGGTCTTATCAGCATCGGAGAAGTTCGATTCCTGCCGTGCACGCCTGCCGGCGTCATCGAGCTGATCAAGAGGGGCGGATTCGAGACAGCAGGCAAGGACGTAATCATTCTCGGTCGGAGCAATATCGTGGGCCGTCCGCTCTCGAACATGCTCGACCAGAGAGACATGAACGCGACGGTCACCATGTGCCACACCAAGACCAAGAACCTGAAGGAACGGTGCCTCGCAGCGGATATCATTATTGCGGCGATAGGAGTGCCTGAGTTCCTCAAAGGCGATATGGTCAAGGACGGAACCGTGGTCATCGACGTGGGCATCAACCGCGTAGATGCTCCCGGAACCGAAAAAGGATGGAAACTGGTGGGCGACGTCGAATTTGACGCAGTCAAGGAAAAGGCTGCTGCCATTACACCGGTTCCCGGCGGCGTCGGTCCCATGACCATTGCGATGCTCATGAAAAATACCCTTACAGCCGCAAAAGAAACGATGAAGTAATTCCGGTTCGCTCTCGAGTAAGGCAGAACCGAGGAGGGACTTCTCGTGAGAAGTCTCTCCTCGGCATGTTCACCCCGCCCTGTAGACGATTTCTATCGGGTCAATACTGGCTTGACGAAGGAGTATTGGCCGATGCCCCAGCTTTGGGCGCTTCCAGAATCCGGTCAATCGTGGATTCGTCCTCCGCACTTGATTCTGCCGCTTTTATTCTGGTGTTCAGTTCGGTGACCGCGGCCTTCAGCTGTTCGCCTTCCTGGCGAAGACGTTCCGCATCGGTGCGACATTCAGTGATCGCCGCTTGCCGTAGCTCCAGTTCCTTGTCGGCCTTTTCAGCCCAGGCTGCGCAGTCCTGAAGATCCTTTCCCTCCTGAGCGGCTTGAGCTTTGCTGGTTTCCAGTTGTTTGGATACCTGAGCAAGTTCGGTCCGGAGAGTCGACAACTCGGTTTCGGCGGCGGATTTCAATTTGGCCGAGTCGGCTACTGCATTCTTCAGCGCAGCAAGAAGCTCCGATTTCTCCTGGAGATCTTGCCTGATCTTATTCTCTGCAGCGCTGCGCTGTTCCAATTCTTTGGAAATGCTGTCCAGCCGCGCTTGCAGCTCTTCCACCCGGTTCTTGTCCCCCGCCTGGAGCTTCTCCATTCGTGCCTTGAGCTCCGCAACTTCGGCATCCTTCTGTTTTGCGAGCTGGTTGATACGTGCGAGTTCCTGTTCTTTCGCGTCCAGGTCGGAGCTGAGTTTGTCCAGACGTTTGCTCAATTGCTCGGCTTTGAATTCAGCGATTGCCTTGGCACCCATAAGTCCAATCTTTCCCGCATCCGTCACTTCCCTCGCAGGTTCGGCTTTTTTGGCAGCGCTCGCTTCCAGTTCTCTATTTTTTTGGCGCAATGCATCGAGTTGGCCGACGAGATCTCCTTTTTCGGCCTGCTGCCGTGCGACGGTGTCGCGTGCCTGGGTGAGCTGCGATTCCAGATTTGAAACATGCTTCTGGCATTGCTCGGCCTCTCCGCGAAGCTTGTCCACGTTTGAGTCTCCGCACCCCTGCAAGAATATCATTGAGCCGAGAATCAGGATTACAATCATACCGGATCGCAATGAGTTCATGTGCCGGCATCTCCTTTACGGGGAACAAAATTCATAAGATGTTAAATATGTTTCAATGGTTGAACCTAACTTTTCAATTGGAATTGTAATGAAAAAACGGGTATATTGTCAAGATAAATCAAATAAATACTCCGATAGTTTAGTCTCGGGAGCCTTTATTTTCAGGATGATTGCAGGAACAGTAGAGATCCGGGAAATGAGCGCGGTTCCAGCACCTGGTCCGTCCACAAATTCCTGAGAGGCTCGCCTCATACCGATGTGCGTGCAAGTAAGAAAGAATCGGCGGGGCAATACAAAGAGAGTCCCCCCACACCTACGTGTTTGAAAGCCCAAGGGTATCAGTAGAGACGGCACCTCCATTATCTCCTCCGCGGCAATGGCTGCCGACCGAAGTTCACGTGGCTAGACAGAGCGAAAACCCGATATTGCCACGGCAAGCCGGTAAGCGGATCGCCTTTGTTCATCACTGTGCATTGCTTGACAAGGAATCGCTCCGTCTGCTATTCAACAAGGTGGGTCGGAACGTTTCATGCCACATCGGCATCATTCAGATTGAAAACAGCCGGTGACAAGCGTATGCGGGAAAATTCCCCGGGCCGGAATCTTCGCGTTCGCATCAAACGGTCCTGCAAGGGACCGGCTGGGCTGGTCTGCACCGAGACCGTTCCTGCCTTTCACCAATGTTCGTTTCCATTCATCACGGATTAAGGGGGTTTCAGAATGTCCTTAAACTTTGATCTTCCCAAGGACGCAGAGCTTACCAGGAAGGTCGTCAGGGAATTTGCCGAAAAGGAGATCGCTCCCATCGCGCAAGAATTGGACGATAAAGAAGAGTTCTCCTCTGAGTTGACTCGCAAGATGGGCGAGCTGGACTTTTTCGGTCCGTTTGTCTCCGAGGAATACGGAGGCAGTGACGTCGGATATCTGAACTACATTATCATTGTTGAAGAAATCGCAAGGATTGACGGATCTCAGGCTGCTACCGTCGCGGCAGGAAACTCGTTGGGCATAGCGCCCATTTATTATTTCGGTACAGAGGAGCAAAAGCGACAATGGCTGCCCGATCTCTGCAAAGGGAAGACTCTCGCCAGCTTCGGGCTGACCGAACCGGACGCAGGTTCGGACGCAGGAGCTTCTCGGACCACTGCGGTGCTCGACGGAAACGAATGGGTGATAAACGGGAGTAAGATCTTTATCACGAACTCCACCACGGACATGAGCGCGGTGTGTGTCGTGCAGTGTGTTACGGACACTTCGGATTCCGGGAAACCGGAAGTGAGCTGCATACTCGTGGAAAACGGAACCAAGGGTTTCATCACCGAAACAATGCACGACAAAATGTGTTGGCGCTCCTCGAATACGGGACAACTCACGTTCCAGGACTGCCGCGTTCCCAAGGACAATCTCCTGGGCAAGAGAGGCGAGGGCTTTCATCAGATGCTCAAAACCCTCGATGGCGGCCGCTTGTCCATCGGCGCAATGGGGCTTGGAGGGGCGCAAGGCGCTTTCGAGCTGGCACTGGATTATTCCAGGAAGAGGAAGCAATTCGGCAGGCCCATAGGATCGTTCCAGGTGAACGCATTCAAGCTGGCAGACATGGCCACTGAGATAGAGATGGCTCGGCTGCTGCTATACAAGGCGTGCTGGCTCGCGGACAACAATCGGGTAACCCCGCGGGAATCCGCTATGGCGAAGCTCGTTTGTTCGGAAACGTACTACCGCGCGGCAAATCACGCTGTCCAGATGCACGGCGGATACGGCCTTATGAAAGACTACGCGGTGGAGAGACATTACAGGAACCAGAAACTCCTGGACATAGGCGAAGGCACGTCGGAAGTTCAGAGGATCGTTATTGCCAGGAACATAGGGGTTCCCGGCAGGTCCATGTAGGACTGCGCGGCGCGGGACGCGGCCGCAGCGGCTGAAAGGATCGATCATGAGTGAAGAGAAAAAAGGCGCTTCTTACGAAGATTTCCGAGAAACGGCGTCGGACTTCGGTGAAGACAGAGGACATGATTTTCTCACCGACCCGGCGGCCGTGGCTTCGGCCAAGGAAAAAGTCGAGGATGAAAAGGCTGCACGGCACGGTGAAAGGCTCCGGGCAACGAGAGAAAGCAGGGGATTCTCTCTGGACGAATTGGCTGCACGAACAGGTATAGATCGTGAAGCCCTTGCTCAATTGGAAGCGGGTGAGGCATTCCTGCCTCTCGGTCAATTGATCAAGCTCAGTAAAGCCCTTTCCTTGAAAATGGCGGACGTGATCTCGACCGGAGAAGAGGCGTTCACAATCGTCAGGGCACATCAGCGACCATCGTACGCTCGTTTCGGAAAGGCCAAACAGGATAGCCGCGGGTACGAGTATCAGTCCCTGGCCCCCAATAAAAAAGACCGATTGATGGAACCGTTTATCGTCACCCTGCACCCCGCCTCGACGGACGAACTTTCGTCCCACGACGGCCAGGAGTTCATTTATGTCCTGGAAGGCGAGATGGAAGTCGTAGTGAATGACACGAGGGACGTGCTCAAACCGGGCGATGCCATATACTACGATTCCACGAGCATGCATCTGGTAAAAGCTCACGGGGACAAACCCGCAAAGATTCTCGCGGTGCTGATCAGTTGAGCGGTGCCCCGCGCATCCACGGAATAAGGTCGGTGCGGCATTCCATGCCCGCACTTGATGATGACAATTTGCCCGGAGTTGTTCTTGCACGGGTAGACAGAAATCGGATAGTACAATCCACTTCTCTCAGCGTCTCCGGATTACGGTTTTTCGTGAGGGCCGATCGGTTCGGATGGCTGGAATTCGCGGTCGAGGTTTAGCCCATGACGATGATTGAGCCGGCGGATGTGTCATTGGCCGGTATACCTGCCCCCTTTGTGGCCTTAGTGGTGCTTGTCGCAGCCGTCTTCTTTTTTGCATACATCATGTCCCGCAGAATCGAGCTACTGAAAATAATGATGCCGGACTACCGTTTTTCGGACGTAGGAGAGCGGATCCGGCTGATGCTCGTATACGGTTTCGGCCAGTACAGGCAGCCGCGGTACATGCTGGCGGGTGTTCTGCACATACTCCTTTTTGCAGGATTCATGATCCTGTCCTTGAGGTCGCTCACCCTGATCGGCCGCGGTTTTTCCTCCGGCTTTCATCTCCCCCTTCTTTCCGGCGATGCCGGATTTCTCTACGAAATCCTGAAGGACTATGCGGTGGTGATGGTCCTTGTGGTGTGTATTATCGCAATCATCCGCAGGGCGGTGTTCAAACCTGCTCGCTACGCCCATGCTCCGGGACAGGGCCATGAAGGCGAGGCGTACGTGATACTCGGGATGGTCTCGGGTCTCATGATCACCGACATGATTTTTGATGGCAGTGCTCTGAGAGCCGCGGGCACGGGAGTGGCCGTGCTCTTTCCCGGAGCGAGTTTCGCCGCTCTCTTCATGCCTTCGAACACCTCAGCCCTGAACTTCCTCCACGTAGGAGGGTACTGGGCACATATACTCCTCTTCTTCGGCCTGCTGAACTATCTCCCCATATCCAAGCATTTTCACGTGATCACGGCGATTCCCAACGTTTTCTTTGCCAATTTGAACAAAGGGGCCATAAAACCCGTCCAATGCGGCGTTACCGATTGGATGGAACTGCCGGAATGCGGTGTCGGCCGATTCGAGGCATTCACGTGGAAGCACGTGCTGGACTTTTACTCCTGCGCTGACTGCGGCAGGTGCAGCGACAACTGCCCTGCAACAACGGTGGGCCGTGCGCTATCTCCACGGATGATCAGCATCAAATCCCGGGATTATGCGTATACCCACTATCCGGTATTCGGCTCCCCACCGGAACCGGGAGAAAAGCAGTTTGTGGGAGACATTATCACCGAGAAGGAGATATGGGCGTGCACGACCTGCGGCGCCTGCGAACAGGAGTGCCCCATATTAATCGAGTACATAGACAAGATAGTGGATATGAGGCGCCATCTCCTGGATAAGGGAGAACTTCCGCAATCGCTGCAAAAGCCCATGCAGCAGATCAAGAAAAAGGGAAACGCTTACGGGGGGGCGAAACAGAAAAGGGCGGCATGGACCAAGGAACTCGACGGCATTGAAGTGAAAGAGCTGAAAAAGGGCGATTCCACTGATTTGCTTCTGTTCGTGGACAGCTGTGGTTCCTTTGATCCCAGAATCCAGGACATCTCCAGATCGTTCGCTCGTATCCTGAGCCGGACGTCATCGGATTTCGGGATACTGGGCCAGGACGAGACCGATTCGGGAAACGAAATCCGAAGGCTGGGCGAGGAAGGTCTTTTTGAACAGGTTTCCCGGAAGAACATAGAGGCATTCCAGGCAAGGGAATTCAAAGAGATTGTCGCCTTCGATCCCCACGCGTTCAACACCATAAAGAACGATTACCCGGAGAAATTTCCCGTCGTTCACTCCAGTCAGCTGCTTGCACGCTACGTTCGGGAGGGGAAACTGAAACTTGCCGGCGACTACCTGCAAGACCGGATAGTCACCTATCAGGATCCATGTTATCTGGGACGCCATAACTGGGTGTATGACGATCCTCGGTTTGTGCTGAAATCTCTTCCGGGAATGAGATTTCGCGACATGGAACGCTCGTTTTCGCGGAGCTTTTGTTGCAGCGGAGGCGGCTTGCTGCTGTGGTACGAGAACGAAGAAGAAAAAGAGCGCATGGGCGAAAAGCGGGTTCGCATGGCCGTGGATGTGGGAGCTCAGGTCATCGTGACCGCATGCCCGTTCTGCCTGATCAATTTGGAAGACGCTGTGAAGACGACAGGCAATGAGGGCAAAATTGAGGTGTTGGACCTCGTTGAACTGGTGGACCGTTCCATGGCGTGATACCACTTCGCTTTCATTCCGGTAACACAGCGGGCAACGAGGCTTATGGCCGCAATGTGGTGGGACCGGCGCCTTTTCACGGGGGTTAGCGGCCCCGATTATCGGTTTGAACGCGAAATGGCTGCAACATAATGAACTGACGACACGGACGATTGGGAGGAGCAATGGATATCATCGTATGTCTGAAGTGGACACCCGACACATCCGAAGCCGATCTGGCCATAGCCGGAGGCAAGGATATCAAGAAGGACGACCTGGACTACGATTTGAACGAATGGGATCGGTTTGCTATTGAGGAGGCAGTTCAGATCAAGGAGAAAGCCGGGGGCAAAGTCACCGTTGTCAGTGTTGCCCCCGAAGAGGCCGAAGAAATGCTCCGGGAAAGCCTGGCAAGGGGCGCGGACGAAGCATTCCATGTGTGGGACGAAACGTTCGAGGGATCCGACGGTTTTGCAACCGCACGCATTCTCGCGAATTTCATCAAAGAACGGCCCTGCGATCTTGTCCTGACCGGAACCCTTGCCGACGACGACTGTGCAGGCCAGTTGGGCGGCATGTTGGCAGCGATGCTGGATATCCCCAGCGCGACCCTCGTGTCGAAAATCGAGCTCGCGGACGGTAAAATCAGATTCAACCGTGAACTTGAGGGAGGCCTGTACGAATCTGTCGAAATGGATCTGCCGGGACTCCTGGCCGTAGCCACGGGTTTGAACGAGCCCCGCTTCGTTTCCATCCGAGCGGTTCGGAAGGTGGCAAACATGGAAATCCCCGTGCTGGAACTGAGTGACGTGGGTCTGGAAGCTTCACAGGTGGGAGCCGAAGGGTCAAGAATTGCGGTGGAAACCATGTCCTTGCCTCCTGAGGGAGAGGGCGCGGAAATACTCACCGGCAGCGCGGAGGAAGCCGCTGCAAGGCTCGCCGGAATCCTCAAGGAAAAAGGGGGTATCGCCTGATGAAAAACGTATTCGTCCTGGCCGAACACAGAAAACAGCACCTGAGGGATACTACCTGGGAAGCGCTGGCGGCGGGCAGAAAGGCGGCAGCCGAACTGGGAGCGGATCTCACCTGTATACTCCTCGGCAGCAATACTGACGGGATGGCGGAAATACTGTCGAAGGAATGCGGCAAGGTCCTGGTGGCGGACGATCCCGGATTCGAGACATTCAACTCTGAAGCGTTCATGAAGGCTCTGCCGGCTATTTTGAAAGACCGTGGTCCCTTTTTGCTGGTCATGGGGAATTCCAATTCGGTCTTGGATCTTGCGCCAGGACTCTCCGTGGTCCTCGACGCTGCCCTGGCTACGGACTGCTTCGGCCTGGAAGTCGTGGACGGCAAAGTCACGGCCACGCGGCAGATGTACAGCTATAAAGTCAACACCACTGTTTCCTTCAAGAATGCGGATCGGATCGTCCTCACGCTGCGCGCGGGAGCGTTTCCTTATACCCTTTCGGGCGCGGAATCCGGCGCAAGAGAAAAGGTTGCATCTCCGCTTGGAGACGGGGTTCTTCGCAAGAGATTCGTCGGTTTCGTGGAAGCCGAACAAGGCGACGTGGATGTCGCGTCCGCAGATATCATCGTCTCCATAGGCAGAGGCATCGGAGATGAGCCCGATATGGACGTTTTCCAGTCCCTGGCGGACTCCATGGGAGGCGTGCTGGCCTGTTCCAGACCCATCGTTGACAAGAATTTTCTCCCCAAGTACCATCAGGTGGGAACGTCGGGGGTCGAAGTCAAGCCGAAAGTATATCTGGCACTGGGCATAAGCGGAGCGTTCCAGCATGTGGGTGGAATCAAGGGTTCGCCTCTCATTGTTGCCGTGAACAAGGACGCTCGGGCGCCGATTTTCCGCGTGGCCCAATACGGCATCGTGGCGGATGTATACGACGTGGTCCCTGCTCTGGAAGAAAAGATTAAGGAATTGAAGGGGTAATCCTTCCCATCGCTGCAGGGTAAACGGCTTAGTATTGCTTTTCGTAAGTTCAGTGCCGGATTTCATGAGAGATTGCTTCGTCGCTGCGCTCCTCGCAATGACACCCCCGAGCAGTGTCATTGCGAGCAGAGCGATGCAATCTGCTCCGACAAACATGTGCGACCTGACTCAAGAAAACCTGTACTTAGGCTTGTTCGGCCACGGCACGCATGGATCTGCAGGTCGTGCCCTTACCTTGTGGGCGCATCAGGACGTTCATGGATATGTTTGACGCAGTTCAGCAAGCCGTATGTTTTCTCCGCGCTCGGTTATCCTCGGAAGTGCAGGTGGCAATCGTGTTGGGAACCGGTCTCGGCGGAGTGGCCGAGAATCTGGAAGTTGCTGCACGCATCCCATATCGCGAAATTCCTCATTTTCCGGAATCCACAGTGGAAGGACACAAGGGAGAGCTGGTATTCGGAAAACTTGGCGGTAAGAGCGTGCTTGCCATGCAGGGCAGGTTTCATTACTACGAGGGATATTCGCTGCAACAGACAACTCTGCCGATTCGCATCATGCGAGCCCTCGGCTGCAGATTCCTCCTCGTCAACAGTGCTGCAGGGGGGCTGAATCCGCATTTCCGAGCGGGGGACGTCATGATCGTGACGGACCACATAAACCTGATGGGGGACAATCCGTTGAGAGGAGTGCTCGATCCTCGTCTCGGTGAAAGATTTCCCGACATGAGCCGGCCTTATGATGACGAGTTGATTCGGAGAGCCGGTGAAGCCGCTGTCGAAAGAAAAATTCAGGTCAAGTACGGGGTGTATGCCGCGGTCTCAGGCCCCAATCTCGAAACGCGTGCTGAAACGAGAATGCTGCGACTGCTTGGAGCAGATGCAGTGGGAATGAGCACGGTCCCCGAAGTCATTGTCGCGTCGCAAATCGGGTTTCGAACGTTGGCTCTGGCCGCGGTGACGAACGTCAACCTTCCTGACGCTATGGAACCCGTTTCAGTTGAAACTGTAATCGAAAACGCACAATTGATCCAACCCAAGCTGGGCGCCATCACGGAACGCGTGTTGGAGCGCTTGTCGTAATTCCGGGCCAGGCAAACGTGCTTGGGAAGACCGCTTGCTCCAGTTGAACGAACAACCGATGATGTGGGTCTCAGTGAAGAGAATTGCGGGAAAGAATTCGGAAACGTCCCATGGAAGACTACAAGCCGGACGGATTACAAAAGAAACAAAAATTCCCGGAGCGGACACGCACTCACGAACGTGATGCCCTGAGCCCGGAAGATATAGACCGTTCCGTGCAACGGACCGTCAGCGCAAGAGAGATAGTGGAGCGGCATCTCAAGGAACGAACCGCCCAATTGCAGCGGCGAAAATGGGGGGGCAGAGGTCTGATACTCCTGGGAGCCGGTACCTTGCTGGGGTCGTGTCCCATGTATGCCTTTTCTCTCATCGGACCTCAAACCATAATGATCGGGCTGGCCATGGTCGCAGCCGGAGCGGCTCTGATGGCCTGGCGTCCCAGATTGAAAAATACCAATGAAGCTCTGCTGATAGCTGTAAAACACGGCAATTATCTGACTGTCCCCAGACTCGCTCTGGAATTGGACATTTCTTTCGAAAAAGCCGAGAAGATTATCCAGGAACTCGTTCGCAGCGGCATTGCGGAAATAGATCTGGATCGTAAAGATCCGGACCAGGCCATCGTCTACCGGATAAAGGGCCTGTGACGCTGCGTAAGGCCATCGGCAATCACGTGCAAGAGGAATGGTTTCTCCTGTGCAAGTGAATCCACAACGCTATACAGCGAGATCTTTGCAAAACGTCCTGCAACTTGATATAAATCCTCTCTAAATTTAGTGGTCCGCACGGATTTTTGAACAAGACCGAATCCGGAAGTCCGGCAAAGACCGCCGTCTCGGCTCTATTTCTTCTGTTGCTCATAATCCGGAGTACACATGCGATTCATCCATACGAGCGACTGGCACCTCGGCCGCCTCATGCACGGGGAACACCTGACAGAAGACCAGGCATACGTTCTGGACCAGATGAAGCTGCTTGCGCGGGATTCCCGACCGGATGCCCTGCTCGTCTCCGGAGACGTCTACGATCGGGCTGTGCCTCCACCGGAAGCGGTGGCATTGCTGGACGATTTCCTTTCCTTCATGGTCTTGGACCTGGACATTCCGGTGATCCTTATTGCTGGCAATCACGACAGCCCCAGCAGGCTTCAGTTCGCTTCCAGGGTTTTGGCAGGACGGAATCTTCATGTTTTTGGGTCAGTGCGCCTTCCCCGGTCTGTAACGTTTACGGACAGTCATGGACCGGTGCACGTGTATGCCGTTCCTTACGCTGAACCCGTTTCAGTGCGTGAAGTCTTTCAGAATGATGAAATTCGCGATCATGATTCCGCTATGGCTGCGTTGACAGACGTTGTTGTAGCGGGCTGTCCGGCAGACGAACGGACGATCCTCGTTGCTCATGCATTTGTTGCCGGCGGTTCTCCTGCGGAATCCGAACGCCCTTTGTCTGTGGGCGGAGCAGAAACAGTCGATGCCAGCCGATTCCGGGGTTTTCATTATGTGGCCCTGGGTCATCTGCACAGGCCGCAATCGGCAGGCTCCCCTCGCATACAATATCCGGGGTCGTTACTGAAGTATTCCTTTTCCGAGGCGGATCATTCCAAAGGCGTGAATCTCGTGGAAATGGACAGGGACGGACATTGCCGTGTTGAGCGCATACCCCTCACGCCGCGTCACGATGTCCGCAGAATTCGCGGTCTTCTCGAGGATCTGCTCAAGCATCCGGATCCGCACAAAAACCGCGAAGATTACCTCATGATCTCTCTGCTGGATGTGGCACCGATTCTCGACGTGATGGGGAGACTCAAAGACGTATATCCCAACGTACTTCACATAGAACGGGAATGTCTTGCTCCCGGTGTTCAGAACCTGGAAGGCCGGACAGACCACCGAAAAATCAACGATATGGATCTGTTCGCCGCATTCTTTTCTCAGGTGACAGGATCGGAGCTCGACCCAGCGGAAGCTGCGGCGTACGGATCCATCGTGACTGATCTGCGCATGGCTGATCGGGAGGCCGCTGAAACATGAGGCCGTTACAATTGACCATGTCTGCGTTCGGCCCCTACCCGGGAAATCACGTTTTGAATTTTCGAGAGCTCGGTGCCAGCAGGCTGTTTCTCATCCACGGTCCCACAGGTTCCGGCAAGACGACGATACTGGACGCCATGTGCTATGCCCTTTACGGGACGTGCTCCGGAGGGGATCGTGACGCGAAAGGGGTTCGAAGCGATCACGCGGATCCGGCGATTGCGACCGAGGTCACATTTAATTTCAGATTGAGGGACCGGGAGTATCGCGTGTTTCGGAGGCCCGAACATCAGCGGCCTAAGAAAAGAGGAGGAGGCACCACTGCAACGAGGCCTGAGGCGGTCCTGTACCGGGTTTCCGGGGATGAGGAACCTTCTGTGCTCGCGACACAATGGCATCAGGTCACCGACGCTGTGGAGAGACTCTTGGGATTTCGGTGCGACCAGTTCAGGCAAATCGTGATGCTGCCCCAGGGTGAATTCCGCAAACTGCTTCTCGCAGATTCGAGAGAAAGGCAAAGAATTCTGGAGGTTCTCTTCGGGACCGAGCTGTACCGGCGCATTGAAGAATCCCTCAAACAGGCAGCGAAGGACGTAGAGAACAGCCGTGAAAAAACGAAGGATTATCTGGATCTCGTCCTGAAACAGGCAGGCGTGGAGTCGCGAGAGCAGCTCCAGGAGGACTACGACCTGGCAAGAGAGCAGTCCAGTGCGATGCAAACGGAACTCGCGCGGTTGAAGGTGGCTGAAAAAAAGGCTCGGGAGGGCCTCGTTCGAGGCAATGAAATTCTGGAAAAATTCCAGGAACAGGAATTCGCGGAAGGACATTTTCACAGTATTCATGAGAACAGAGACGCAAACGAAGCAAGACGAACGGCTCTGGCAGCCTCGCGCCAGGCTGCAACTCTTCTGTCTGCTGAAAAGATCCTGGACGCGAGGTCCCGAGAGGCCGAGGAGGCAACCACCAAATTGAGGCGTGCGAGAATCGCCCTCACGGGGGCGGTTGCCGAACAAAAATCGGCGGCACAGCAACTTGCGGTGGAAAATCAGCGGCAAGAAGTGGTGGAAGAACTGCGGTTCGAAATCAATCGCCTGGACGCTCTCACGGAAAAAGTGCTGGAGGTGCAGAGTGCTGTCAAGAAAGTCGGCGAGGCCCGAACGGGATTGGACCGGACAAACAGGAAGGTGAAGACCGCGCGTAATAATCTGGAGACCCTCAGGGTGAGTCTGAACGATATTTCCGCGGCGAAAATTGCTGCAGAAAAATTCGCTTCTCAACGAGACCTGCTGCTCATGCGCCAAAAGGAGATGGAAACTGCGTGCAGGCAAAAGGAACAACTCCGTGACCTTGCCCAGGATGAATCCGCGGCCCGAGAAAAACTCCTTCGGGCAAAAGCACAGGTGGAGTCGACTGAACTGAGCCTCTCCCGCTCTGTTCAGGAGTACAAGTCCCTGGAATCAGCATGGATCCAGGGGCAGGCCGCGGTTCTCGCTCGAGGCCTGGTGCCCGGAGCGCCCTGCCCTGTTTGCGGTTCTCTGGAGCATCCATTACCTGCCGTGACCGAGGCTGCCATTCCCGGCGAAAGACTCCTGAAAACTAAAGCCGGTGCCGTGGACAAACTCAGGCAGGATCTTGACAGGATGAGAACGGAAAAGCTCGGATCAGAAGCGCGAATCGAGGCGGTCCGGGAAACGCAGGCAATGCTCACGGAACATCTGGGCGAGTTTGGCCGGAAAGACCTCGCGTTATTGCAATTGGACCTGAAAGCTCTGAAGAAAGCAGTCCAGGAAGCGGACGAGTCTGCTATGAAATGCCAGGAACTGACAGATCGCGCTCGAACCGTTTCCCAATCGGCTGCGCAGGCTGAAGAAATTCTGGCCGGACTCGAAGGCTCTCAGAACGAGGCCGTTCTTGTCCTGCAAAGGGCGGAAGCCGAAGTACGCGCTCTCGAAAGGGACATTCCCGACGAATACCAGAATTCTGCTGCATTGGACCGAGCCAAGGAATCTGCCCGAAAAAGAGTGGCTTCCTTGACCGAAGCATTTGCCAAAGCTCAGGATGGTCTGTCCAGAGCGCACGAGACGCTCGCCGCGTGCCGGGCAGCGGAGACAGCTGCCGAGGATGCTGCAGCGATTTCCTGCCAGCGGTCTCTCAATCAACGCCAGGAATTTGCCTCGAGCCTTCGGCAGGCAGGCTTTCGGGATGAAGTGGACTTTAGAGCTGCAAAGAGGCCTCAGGCGGAAATGCTGCATCTCGAAAAAGAAATACAACAGTATGACAGCTCACTGAATTCTGCAGCCGACAGATTGGAGCGAGCGAAAACTGCAACGCAGGGACTGGAACTGCCGGACATGGACGCACTCAGGGCTGTTGCGGCCGGGACCACCGAGGAATTACAGACTGCCATGAGGCGGGAAGCCGCGTTGTCCCAGAAAATGAAATCTCTCGGATACTCTTTACAAGAATACCATAGCACTGCACGGGAACTTGAACAGCTGGACGGGAAATACGCGGTGGTGGGCAGAATCTCCGAAGTGGCGTCAGGTCAAAACAACGAGAGGATTTCTTTCCACAGATTCGTCCTTGCCGCTCTCCTGGACGACGTGCTTTCGGCTGCATCGGTGCGTCTCCGCATCATGAGCAACGGCAGATTTCTTCTCCAGCGTGCCACCAGGATCGCCGACAGACGGTTGTCGAGCGGCCTGGATCTCGAAATTCACGACTCGTACACGGGAACCGAACGACCCGTTTCCACACTGTCCGGTGGCGAGAGTTTCCTGGCTTCTCTTGCCCTGGCGCTCGGACTGGCAGATACGGTACAGGCATATGCGGGCGGGATCCACTTGGATACCATTTTCGTGGACGAAGGATTCGGCAGCCTTGACCCGGAAGCCCTGGATTTAGCTTTTCGTGCGTTGTTCGATCTTCAGAACGATGGCAGGATGGTGGGAATCATTTCCCATGTACCGGACCTCAAAGAACGGCTCGATGTCCGACTGGAAGTCCGAAGCACTCGGCGCGGCAGTACCGCGCGATTCATTGTCGGGTCAGGAGCGGGAAATGCTTCGTAATCCTTCGCCCTCGGCAGGGACCTTCGTTTCCTTGTCATTGCGAAGAGTGAAACCATAAAACAGTCTCGATATATGTAGTAGTTCTTGAGAATTGTGTCGGATTTTCTCATAAGTCTGGCCCGCATGCCGGTGGTCCAATCGTGTCATTGCGAGGAGCGGAGCGATGACGCAATCTCGTTCTCGGTCAGTTGGAGTTTGCTTCGAGCTTTGCACTCGCAATGACAATCTTTCAATCTTTTCGCGTAAGCAAAACCGACATTACTTTTGAGAATCCCTGTAAATGCAGAGATTGCTTCGCTTCGCTCGCAATGACAGTCTTCTTGTCGCACAGACTGTGGTGTTGCGATGCTCCCCTCAATTCTATTGCACACACAAGTACGGTACGTGATAAAATAGTAAGCGGATCAACTCAGTGCAGGGGGCCACAGTGGCACCAGTTCACAGACGCTTTCGATTGCTCATATTCCTCCTCTTTGCCATTGTCGTGCCGACGACGTGCCTGGCTTGGCAGGCGAGAGTGATGGAAGTTCCCTACGGCGATCATCTGAAAGTCAGAGCAGACGGAAAAACGGAAACGATCCGTCTGTACGGGATCGACAGCCCCATCGATCCGCAGCCCTTCGGACGGGAAGCCAGGCTCTACACAAGTAAACGGGTTCTCGGCAAAGTTGTGGAAATCACGCCCATTATCCGCGATCATTACGACAGGATCGTTGCATGGGTGGAAGTCGACGGCGAGTCCCTGAATAAGGAACTCATCAGAAAGGGAATGACCTGGTGGTACCGCAAGTACCTGCCGTTCGAGACAGAACTCGGGCAACTCGAAGAAGAAGCGAGAAAAGCCAAAGTTGGCCTCTGGAAGGACTCCTCGCCCATTCCGCCGTGGGAATACCAACCGGTTCCTCCCGCGGAACCCGCAGGACCCCTGACAACGCAGTCACATGGACGCCGAGGCTCTGTGAGAGAACGCGTCATGTCCGGAACGGGACCATCCAAGCCCGTTGTCGGTG
>DATHCX010000106.1:0-33234 GCA_035319325.1 Desulfomonilaceae bacterium | reverse complement strand
AACAATATAAGGTCCAGACCGGTGAACATCTGAAAGTCGAGAAACTCGAAGGGGAACCCGGGACCGAAATAACGTTGGGCAACGTCCTGGCCCTGCAGACGTCAGAAGGGCTCAGCCTCGGGAAACCGTTGGTCGAAAATGCGTCGGTGAACGCCACGATAGTCAGGACAGCGCGCGACCGGAAAATAATCGTATTCAAGAAGAAACGCCGCCACGGGTATCACAAGAAGCAAGGACACCGTCAATGGTTCACCCTGCTGAGGATAGACTCGTTCGTTGTGCCTCAAGACCAGTGAGAGCGGCAGCATTGAAAATCTCGAACTGACCGCGAGATATATCGAAAAGGACGCGAGGAGGAAGAACCATGGCCCACAAAAAGGCAGGAGGAAGCTCGAGGAACGGACGGGACAGTCCCGGCCAGCGGCTCGGGGTGAAGCGATTTGGGGGCCAACTGGTACGGGCCGGGAACATTCTGGTTCGCCAGAAGGGCACGAGCATACATCCGGGAGAAAACGTCGGAATGGGGCGGGATTACACTCTTTTCGCTAAAATAGACGGGGTCGTGGAATACCAGCGAATGGATAGGAACCGGAAACGGGTCGCAATTCTGCCTGTTTCACAACCAGTGCCCGCTGCTGAGTAACACCTTTGTATTCCCCGTGAAACCAGCCCCCTCATCGAAAGGGGGCCGGGCTTGGGGAAACCGCCTCGATATCCCTTCATTTTCGATTCTTTTCCCATTCCCTTACCGGTCTCAATCTATAGCACTACCTTGAAATTCGTAGATCAAACACGCATTACTGTCATCGCCGGAAAAGGAGGACGCGGCTGCGTGAGCTTCCGGCGGGAAGCGTACGTACCCAGGGGCGGCCCTGACGGGGGCGATGGTGGAAAGGGCGGGGATGTGGTCATCCAGGCGGATTCCTCGCTGCACACGTTGCTGGATTGCCAGTACCAACAGCTCTACAGAGCGGATAACGGCCGCCACGGAAAGGGCAAGAACATGGCGGGCAGATCCGCCGCGGATCTCGTAATCAAGGTTCCTGTGGGCACGGTCGTGAAAAACGATGAGACCGACGAAGCACTGGCAGACCTGGATGATGCTGCGGCTCATTTCCTGGCAGTGAGAGGAGGAAGAGGGGGACGAGGAAACGCGCGATTCGCCACGTCGCGCAATCGTGCGCCCCGCCAGTACGACGAGGGAGAGGCGGGCGAAGAAAAAATCTTGCGCCTGGAATTGAAGCTCATCGCTGATGTGGGGCTCGTGGGATTCCCCAACAGCGGCAAGTCCACCTTGATTTCCCGAGTGAGCAACGCTCGACCCAAAATAGCGGATTATCCGTTCACCACCAAAGTCCCCGGGCTGGGAGTCGTTCGGGTGGGCAATCGGACCTCTTTCGTCATGGCGGATATTCCGGGGCTTATAAAGGACGCTCATAAGGGTGCGGGCATGGGCGACCGCTTTCTTCGGCACATCGAACGCACCCGCGTTCTGCTGCATCTTGTAGACCCGGCTCCACAGCTTACTCCGGAACCGGAGAAGCGATTCGCGGATATCATGAAAGAGCTGGCCTCGTACGGGAAAGATCTTATACACAGACCCATGATTGTGGTAATCACGAAATTGGATCTGCCGGAGAATAGGGAGCCCGCAGGACTGCTCAGGGCATCCCTGGAAGAAAGGGGATATGCCGTTCACGAAATTTCCGCGGTGAACGGCCTGGGGGTGGACGACCTTCTTCGCAGTATAGCCGAACTCCTGAACGATATTCGCAGGGATTCATGAAAAACGTCGCTATTCGAAAAGATGTGCTCTCGTGTGCTCGCCGTATTGTCGTAAAGCTCGGATCGAGCGTCATCACCACCGATAACGGACTGGATCACAAGACGATTCGAAGCATCGTCGATTCGGTATGCACGTATAAGAAACTCGGGAAAGAGTTCATCATCGTGACGTCCGGCGCCATTGCCGCTGGCGTAAGAAAGATGAAACTCAAAGAAGGGGCGCGCACCATACCTCAAAAGCAGGCTGCCGCGTCTGTGGGGCAAAGCCGTCTCATGGCGGTCTATGAGCAGGCTTTCGACCGTCACGACGTGCGCATCGGCCAGATGCTCCTCACCAGGGACGACCTTACCGATCGAAGGCGATACCTGAATGCGCGCAACACCTTAACAACCTTGTTGTCATGGGGCGTGGTTCCCATCATCAACGAGAACGATACGGTAATGGTGGATGAGATCAAATTCGGGGACAATGACAACCTCTCCGCGCTGGTGGCGACTCTTGCCGACGCGGACCTTCTCTTGACTCTCACCGACATGGAAGGATTTATGGATTGCGATCCCCGGACCAATCCTGGTGCTTGCCTGATACCTCTGCTCGAAGAGATCACTCCCGAAATCAGGAGGCTCGCGGGAGATACCTCGTCCGGAGTGGGCAAAGGCGGCATGGCATCCAAGCTGGATGCGGCCGCAAAAGTGAGAATCGCGGGTATTGCCATGATCATAGCCGGCGGGAAAATTCCGGACATCGTGACCAGAGTCATGGAAGCCGACCTGTGCGGCACTCTGATAACCCCGGCAAAGGAAAGGATTTCGGCACGGAAACATTGGATTCGCTACAATCTCGCGCCCGAAGGCGAGATCGTGGTCGATCGGGGCGCGGCCGAGGCAATCACGCATATGGGCAAGAGTCTGTTGCCAGCGGGCATAATCAAGGTGAACGGCAGTTTTGACGACGGAGCGGCCATCATCGTCTCGGATTCGGGAGGTACGAAACTGGCGGTGGGGCTTGCCAATTATTCGTCCGATGAAATGCTGAAGATCATGGGTCGCCAGACTCCTGAAATCGATTGGATTCTCGGGTACAGGCGCAACGACGAGGCGATCCACGTGGATAATTTGGTGCTATTCAATCGTATGTGATCTCACGGGACTTTCGCGGGGAGTTACCTGCTCTAACACATTGGGGACCAGGCTAGTGGATTCGAATCTGACACCCATGATGCGCCAGTACCGGGAGAACAAGGCAAAGCACCCCGACGCCATTCTCTTGTTCCGCATGGGTGATTTTTACGAGATGTTCTTTGACGATGCCAAGAAGGCGTCGAGAATACTCGAAATAGCGCTTACCACCAGGGACAAGAACAAGGACGAACGTGTCCCCATGTGCGGTTTCCCGCACCATGCGGCTTCGGGGTACATTTCCCGTCTTCTTTCTGCAGGGGAACGGGTGGCTGTCTGCGACCAGATGGAAGACCCGAGAAAGGCCAAAGGAATAGTCCGCCGCGAGGTGACGAGAGTGATCACTCCCGGACTGACTGACGAACCCGGCTCGCTCGTACCCGAAGAGAATCATTTTCTCGTGGCCCTTGCAGCGAAGAACGATGACATCGGAATAGCCGCATTCGATCTCTCCACGGGTGATTTCCTGGTCACCCGCACGTCGAACGTCTCTCCGGCAGCCCAGGAGGTCCGCCGCCTTGAACCGAAAGAGGTCCTTGTTTCAGAACGTCTCTCCGAGGATCATCCGCTGGTCCGGATGCTGGACGGATCGTTCCACCTGCATCGCGTGGAAGACTGGATGTCCGATGCGAAGACGTGCGCCGACGTACTCAGGGATCAATATGGCGTGCAAAACCTGGCGGGTTTCGGCATGTCGGACGATTCAATCCTGGCCGCGGCTGCGGGAGTCATCATCAATTACGTGAGGCAGACCAGGGTGGACGCTCCTGTCCACATAAAGACGCCCCGCGTGTATCACCTGGGAAATCACCTGGTGCTGGACCCCGCGACCCTGCGCAACCTGGAAATATTCAAGAACATCCGGGACGGCAGCTCAGCGGGAAGCCTCCTGCGCCTGATCGACCGCACCTGTACGGCCATGGGGGCCCGCTGCCTCAGGCGGTGGATTTCGTACCCGCTGATGGACGTCCGATTGATCCGGCAGCGTTCCGAAACGGTGGAAGCCCTCTGCGAAAATACGATTTCCCGTTCGGAACTGCGGGACCTGCTCAAAGACATCGGCGATCTGGAGCGTATTGCCGGGAAGATCTCTTTGAAAAGCGCTTCTCCTCGCGATCTTGTACAGCTGCGCTTCTCCGCGGAAACGATACCGTCAATTACAAAGATCCTCACGGAATTCGATACGGAATTGGCCGTTGAAATAAGGGATATGGACGACCTGTCGTACGTCAGCCACGCCATCGCGTCTGTGCTGGTGGATTCGCCTCCCCCCCACGTGAAAGACGGGGGCGCGATCCGGCCCGGCTACAATGAGGAACTTGACGAACTGCGCAGCATCAGCCGCAGCGGCAAGGAATGGATCGCGGGAATCGAAGAACGTGAACGCAACGCGACCGGAATACCGAATCTCAGGGTCAGTTACAACAGGGTCTTCGGATATTACATAGAAGTCACCAGAAGCCATCAGGACAAAATCCCCGAGCACTACACCCGCAAACAGACCCTGGTGAACGCGGAACGGTACATTACCGAAGAGTTGAAGGAATACGAGCTCAAGGTGCTCAACGCACAGGATAGGATCATCGAGCTCGAAGAGGAAATCTTCGGGATTCTGAGAACCCGCCTGCTGGAAGTGATACCGAGAATACAGGCAACCGCTGGAGCGATAGCTACTCTGGACACGCTTCTGTCTCTTGCGGAAGTCTCGGTGGCTCGCGGGTATACGAGACCGGTTGTCCACGACGGTGACGAGATTCGGATCGTTGAGGCGAGACATCCTGTGGTCGAGACCTTCGATCACCGGGAGACGTACGTGCCCAATGACGTGCTGCTCAACCGGACTTCCGAACAGGTCCTGATTATAACCGGGCCGAATATGGCGGGAAAATCCACGTACATGCGCCAGGTTGCGCTGGTTGTTCTCATGGCACAGATGGGGAGCTTCGTTCCGGCAAAGGAAGCCTCCGTGGGATTGGTGGACCGGATATTCACTCGAATCGGAGCGGCGGATTACCTTGCATTCGGCCAGTCCACTTTCATGGTGGAGATGAACGAGACAGCGGAAATTCTGCATAACGCTACGGAACGTTCCCTGGTTCTGCTGGATGAGGTGGGTAGAGGCACCAGCACGTTCGACGGACTGTCAATAGCCTGGGCTGTCACGGAATACCTCCACGATAGGGCAGACGGAGGTCCGAGAACGCTTTTCGCGACTCACTATCACGAACTGGTGGACATCGCCCTGGTAAAGGAGAGGGTTCGCAACTACAACATAGCAGTGCGGGAGTGGGAAGATAAGATCGTGTTCCTCCGAAAAATAGTGCCAGGCGGATGCAGCAGATCGTACGGAATTCAGGTCGCAAAGTTGGCCGGCATACCCGAAGCAGTTATTGCCCGTTCCAGAGAAATCCTGAGCAATCTGGAAAAGGAGGAACTCGACCCCGGCGGACGGCCGCGGATTTCCCGCAAGCGCAGCGAAAAGAAAAAGCGTGCGGACGATTTGCTGCAGCCCGATCTTTTCGGGTACAAGACGGACGGGCTCATCAGCGAACTCAATGAGACCGACCCGAACCGGTTGACCCCGCTGGAAGCATTGAGTCTGTTGTCGGAATGGAAAAAGAAGTTTTCCTGAGCGTGTTCCTTTGAGTACGGGTGAGGGAAGGCCGTCATTCGGAGCGCACGGAAGCCGTCTGTGCGCTTATAGGAATTCTCAAAAGTACCGTCGATTTTGATTGCGCGAAGAGATTGAAAGGCTGTCATTGCGAGGGCGAAGCCCGAAGCAATCTCGTCTGCTAGAACGAGATTGCTTCGTCGTTCCACTCCTCGCAATGACTGTTCCGAGCAAGCAAATTTCCCCGCTGGCAGTTGATACGCATTCGCCACACGATTTATGCCAATGCGCTGCCAGACAAGTGACGATGGATGAAGCCTGTCCTGGCGGGTCTCCGAAGCGAGTCAGGCCGCGCCGTTCGTAGCGGAGGAGATCTGGCAGGACAGGCCGTGAACCAGCCCTTCAATGTTAATCTTTTGAAAGCGCATTGGTATAACAGTCTTTTCCGTCATGGTATCGATACGAAAACGGAGACGTGAGTCCCGGCCGTATTCCAGACGATTCTGCCCGACGAATTCCAACTCCGGCTTGAAGATCGTGTCATCAAGACATATTATTATCAGAGCTCATTCCAGTACGCACCATCCGAGGTACATCGTGAGTGAATCCGAAAACAAGAAGCAAATCAATACCTCTGCGTTTATCGCCGATTTCGTGCGAGGATCTTCTGAGGACGAGTTACGGGAAAAATATTCGCTTAGCCATTCGCAGTGCATCCGGGTGATCGAGATCCTTCGGGGAAAAGGTGACATCACACCGGAAGCGATTGCCAAGCGCAAAACGAATCTCAAGATACGCTTCGGCAGTGAAGAAGGACCGCCGAACACGGAGAATAAAGTCGCCGTGGATCTGAGTACGGGCCTGGTTCTCCACTGCCCGTCCTGCGGAGCAGCGGTCAAACGCGACGAGGGGACATGCGAGTATTGTTCGGCTCCCCTGGATTTTTCACTCAAGGGGAAAACCGTATTGTGCCCCCACTGTATGGCTGAGACCCCTGCCTACGGACGGTTCTGCATTCGTTGCGCCCGCCCGATAGAAGGCCAAATAAAGGAAGGGCTCGTCCTGGAAGATCGCATATGCCCGCGGTGTTCCGTTCCCATGCAAGGTCTGAAAGTCGGAGAGTTTGCCTTGATCGGATGCAAGCGCTGCGGGGGAACTTTTGTGCCGCACGACGTTTTCGAGATGATGCAGGAAAAATCGGATCGAGTTATTTTGTCCACCGATTTCCCCCATCGGGACGAACTCGATACGAAGCAGGCGGTTCGATACGTGAGGTGTCCGGTTTGCAGCAACATCATGAACAGGACGAATTTCGCCAAAATTTCCGGAGTAATCATAGACACGTGCAGAGGCCACGGCATATGGTTCGATCCCGGGGAAATCGAAAAGATCATGGACTTTGTCGCTCATGGAGGCTTGATCAAGGCAAAGGACCTAGACCTGCAGCGGATCAAAGATGAAGAAACACTGATGAAACTCAAAACTCAGTCTGCCGCCGCACAAGGCGAAATGCGACTGGGCACCTGGGGGGGATTCCAGGAGGACAAAGGCATTGACATCGTGGATGTAGTGAAATGGATTTTCGGTAAGTGAACAACGAGTGAAGGGAGTCCTATCGAACGCCCCGGGAAACAACCTAAAGTTGAAATATGCAGAGGAGAATATGTCTGAAAAATCCGTAGTGTCCGTTTTGAGAACGCAACCTGCAACGGTCCTGGAAGATGTACGATCGGCAATGGAAAAAGCTCGCTTCAGAGACTATCTCGACGCGTCAAAGCCCGTCATATTGAAAGACAACATTTCATGGCACTTTCCCTTTCTGGGCGCAAATACTACACCCTGGCAACTCGAAGGAGTGATCCTTACACTCAAGGATGCCGGGTACAACGATATTGTGTGCGTTCAGAACGAAACGGTTGTGACCAACGCTTTCAAGGGCGAGCGCATGAACAAGTACGTGCCGATTTTTAAGAAATATGGAATTAAGGTGCTCTACAACTTCAAAGAAAGTGATATCCGGTGGATCGGGTACAAGCCCAAGGCGCAGATGCGAGTGCTCAACGATATTTTTCCTGACGGACTGCGCATTCCCGAGTATTTCGTCGGAAAGAACATCGTTCATTTGCCCACGGTAAAATGCCACATCTATACCGGCACGACGGGCTCCATGAAAAACGCTTTCGGCGGATTGCTCACAACCCGTCGGCACTACACGCATTCGGTGATTCACGAGACCTTGAACGACCTGCTGGCGATACAGAAGGAGATTCACTCCGGAATATTTACGGTAATGGATGGAACCGTGTGCGGCAACGGTCCTGGACCCCGCACGATGATTCCCGTGGAAAAAGACCTGATGCTCGCATCCGGTGACAGCACCGCAATAGATTCTGTGGCGGCCAAGATGATGGGATTCGATCCCATGAATCTCAAATTCATCAGGATCGCCCATGAATCCGGACTCGGAAATGGGCATCCGGACGACATCGAGGTGGTGGGCGAGGATGTTTCTCGGGAGAACTGGGAGTTTACCGTAGGAAACAATGCTGCTTCGGCCGTTGGAAAGTTTATCTGGTTCGGCCCGCTGGAGCCTCTCCAACGACTGTTCTTCAGAACGCCTCTCGTCTACGCCTTTGTCTTCGGCTCATTTTTTTATCATGATTTTGTTTACTGGCCATTAAAAGCAAAACCCCAAATGGAGGCCTTCAAGAAGACCAGCAAATGGGGAAAGCTTTTTGACACCTATCCGGAGAAGGCGGATTAGAAGGACCGGCAGCCCTTTTACAATCCCCGGAAAAATTCTCCGGTGAGGTGGTCGTTCAGTTCCTTTTGAACTTGCGCACGAACCGCGTTGACGTCGCGGCGCCATTGCTCCACCTTTTCCAATGCTTCGGTCTCCCAGGGCAAGCGAACATCGGATTTCTTTGCAAGAATGTCCCGCTCCAGTTCGCGTGGCACGGGAGATTGCAAAAGTCTCTGATACCGCGTCTTGATCCTTCGGATGATATGCAGGAGCTTCAGCAGATCTTCTCGATCAAGTTGCCTGTGGGGTGTGGTGGATGATTTCTTGGGAATGAGGCGCAGTTCTTCCAGAGGAGTGCCTTCTTTGAGCGCTTTGTTAATCAGCCTCTTCAGGTGGCGGTAATTGCTGTTGAAGTCACCGGGAGGTTCGGAAACTCCAGCGGCCGGATTGGAAAAAGAAAACAACATAACCATACCTCCTGCAGGAAAGGTGAAACGCGAGAAGGGTCCGACAAGCCCAATCTCGAAAAACAATGCGCAGATAACACGCCCCTAACTGTTAGTCAAGAAATAGTTTATAATTTTTGTTTATCGCGTTGATAAGAAGGAGCAAAACTGCTCATTGAGCGCGATTCCCGCGATCGACTCGCGCAATCCCAGTGGTTGACGCGGATAGAAAATTTGCACAGGACGTTTCCTATCATGAGATGCCCCGGCCACATCGTCTGTAAACGGGGGGCTGTTGGGGGAGCGAGTTCATGCGCTGCGAGGACAACCTGGCTGGCTGCGGGCGGAAAGCACCATAGTATGAACTGATATGTGTACACTATTCGCGCGATGCCGAGTGTGTCACCTGATACGGATTCGTTTTTTTACAGGTAACCCGATTCCGGGCACAGGCTGGGGGCTCTCCTTCGCTGCGGACGACGCAGAGCCGTCTCATCACTTCGCTCCGGAGAGCCCCCAGCCCCGCAATCTCATAAATCTTGTGGCGAATGCCTATGAGGGGCGGGTTTTCGGCCGATCTTCTCGTGGCGGACCACTTTGCATTCTGATTTTCTTCTTGCTAATCTGGCGGCGGAGCAGCGGGAGTGCGCGGCGTTCTTGATCTGCGAACGGTATTTCTCGCCGGATTTTCTTTCAGAGTGATTATATTTGTAGGGGTATTTCACAATCTCGACCACAATGAACAGCCGATAGCGATTTTCAACATGCGGGATTCTCGTGATTCCGTTTACGAGGATTTGAATCAGTGGGAGCTAAAGAAATTATTATTCGGGGCGCGCGGGAACACAATCTCAAGGATGTGGACCTGAACATACCCCGGGACAAATTGGTGGTTATTACCGGTCTTTCCGGTTCGGGAAAATCGACGCTTGCTTTCGATACCATTTATGCCGAGGGGCAGCGCAGGTATGTGGAATCGCTTTCCGCGTACGCGCGGCAGTTCTTGGAAATGATGGACAAACCGGACGTGGATCTCATCGAGGGACTGTCCCCGGCCATCAGTATCGAACAGAAAACCACATCGAAGAATCCGCGTTCAACTGTAGGGACTGTAACCGAGATATACGACTATGTTCGTCTTTTGTACGCGCGGGTGGGTATACCGCACTGCTGGGAGTGCGGACGGCCCATCAGTTCCATGACCATACAGCAGATGGTGGACCGCGTGATGGAAATGCCTTTGAGTACGCGCATTCACCTGCTGGCTCCGGTCGTGAGCGGCAGAAAAGGCGAGTACCAGAAGGAACTTCAGAGATTGCTCAAAGAGGGTTTTGTCCGGGCCAAGATAGATGGTGAACTACGCGACCTTACCGAAGAAATCAGATTGGACAAGAACAGGAAACATTCCATTGACGTGGTGGTGGACCGGCTCGTGGTCAAGGAGGGTATAGAGAAACGACTTGCGGATTCCATGGAGACTGCGGTGCGAATGGGCCAGGGGACGGCCATGGTTGAAGAAGGGAACGGCACCATACACCTGTTCAGTGAAAGATTTGCTTGTCCGGAACACGGCGTATCCATCGGAGAAATTTCTCCGCGACTGTTCTCGTTCAACAATCCTTTCGGTGCGTGTGAGACCTGCGGAGGGCTTGGAGTCAAAATACAATTCGACCCCGATCTGGTGGTTCCGAATCCTAATCTGTCATTGCGGCAGGGCGCCATAGCACCCTGGGCAAATCGTTCCTCGATTTTCTTCTTCCAGATGATCGATGCCCTGTCCAAACATTATGGCTTCGACGTGAATAAACCGTTCGGCGAATTACCCGATAAGGTGCAGAAAGTAGTACTGTTCGGCTCCGGAGACGAACCGATCGATTTTTATTACGAACGGGACGGCAGAAAACATTATTTCCGTAAACCGTTTGAGGGGGTAATTCCTAATCTGGATCGCAGGTATCACGACTCGGAACGGGAGGACTTCGATGATGAACTTGGCCGGTACATGAGCACTGTACCGTGCGAATCGTGCGGCGGGGCCCGGCTCAAGAAAGAAGCACGCCATGTACTCGTGGCAGAAATGCCCATTCACCGCTTTACCTCGCTCTCGGTCCGGGAAGCCACCGACTTCATGTCAGAGTTGAAGCTCGACGATCGTCGCACGGAAATCGGGCGGAGGGTAGTCAAGGAAATCCGTGATCGCCTCGGTTTCCTGGAAAAGGTGGGGCTGGGGTACTTGACGCTGGACAGGTCCTCGGCCACACTGTCCGGGGGCGAATCGCAGCGCATCAGGCTTGCCACGCAGGTGGGGTCCTCTCTGGTGGGAGTGCTCTACATCCTCGACGAACCCAGCATCGGCCTGCATCAGCGGGACAACCAGAGACTGCTCTCCACTTTGGTAGATCTGCGTGACCAGGGTAACTCGGTGCTGGTCGTGGAACACGATCCCGAGACGATTCTCAGTGCGGATCACGTCATAGACATGGGCCCAGGAGCCGGTAGGATGGGAGGGGAAATCGTCTTCTCGGGCAAACCGCAGGACATTCTCACATCGGGCACCTCTCTCACAGGCAAGTATCTGTCCGGAAGGGAATTCATACCAACTCCCGAAAAACGCAAGGTTCCCGGAAAGAAAAAACTGGTGATCCGGGGTGCGCGTGCCAACAATCTCAAGGGCATAGACGTTGTGATTCCTCTCGGCCTTTTCACGTGCATTACCGGTGTTTCGGGATCGGGCAAGAGCACACTGGTGATGGACGTGCTCCATCGCGCGCTATCGCAGCGGTTGTACAGGAGCAGAGAAAAAGTGGGGGAGATGGACTCTATTGAAGGCGTTTCCTTCATCGACAAAGTCATAGACATAGACCAAAGTCCCATCGGCCGAACGCCTCGATCGAATCCCGCGACGTATACCGGTGTGTTCACATTTATTCGGGAGCTGTTCGCGAACATTCCGGAATCCAAGGTCCGGGGTTACAAACCGGGGCGTTACAGCTTCAACGTGAAAGGCGGGCGGTGTGAATCCTGCCGGGGTGACGGCATAATAAAAATAGAGATGCACTTTTTACCGGATGTGTACGTGAAATGCGAGGTCTGTAAAGGCAAGCGCTATAATAGGGACACTCTGGACATCAAATACAAAGGAAAGAACATAGCGGAAGTCCTGGATATGACCGTGAACCAGGCGGCGGAATTTCTGGCCAACATCCCGTCCATTTACAATAAGCTGCAAACTATTCAGGCAGTCGGACTCGGATATGTGAAGCTGGGCCAACCCGCAACGACCCTGTCAGGCGGCGAGGCGCAGCGAATCAAGCTTTCCAAGGAGCTCTCCAAACGCAGCACCGGTCGCACCCTGTACATCCTGGATGAACCCACGACCGGACTCCATTTTGACGACGTCCGAAAGCTCCTGGACGTACTCATGAGTCTCGTGGACGCGGGGAATACTGTGGTGGTGATTGAACACAACATGGATGTCATCAAGGTCGCGGACCACATCATCGACCTCGGCCCGGAGGGCGGAGCCGAAGGCGGACAAATCGTTGCGCAGGGATCGCCGGAAGTTGTGGCCGACACGCGGGGGTCATATACGGGATTGTATCTCAAAGAAATCCTGAAAAACCGACGAGGCTACAATCCGTTGTCCGTGGACTTCTCCGGTTTGAAGAAAGAAATGTCCAAGCTCGAAAATGTAAAAGCCCACAAGAAAGCCAAACTGAAGAAAACTTCCGGCACTTCGGTAGCCGGAAGGAAACGGGCGGTGGGATAGGATGGAGACCGGCTGCCACGCTATTGTGCACACGCTCAAGGCCCCTGGAAGCCGTAATCATGTTGCAGTCTCGCGAGGAACCCACTGCCGTCGTGTCATTGCTTCGTCGTTCCACTCCTCGCAATGACATGATCGGGTGGTTGGCATGTGGGCGAGGGTCATGAACGAAACCGGCAGAATTTTCGAGAACTGCTATACCAGTGTGGTGTCCCACAAGTAACTTGCGTAACCGGCTATCTGGGCCTCTCCCGAAATTTTCATCGAGCAAGGGAATCCGGTTTTGTCATTGCGAGCGAAGCGAAGCGAAGCAATCTCGCGTAGTTGCAGAATAAGGGCTGGAGATTGCTTCGTCGCGTCGCTCCTCGCAATGACACTGATTCGCGTCCAGACCAAGTCGGTGATTGGAAAGCTATTTGCGGGACACCATATTAGCAGAGATGGCTTCGCTTCGCTCGCAATGACAGCCTTTTTCCTGTCCGTACTGAACGGAAGGTTATTTCTGTTCGGCTTTCTCCTGATCAAGCTGCCTGAGCTCCTTGCGGAGTATTTTCCCCACGGCGCTTTTCGGTAATTCAGGCACGAATTCCACGTACTTGGGCACCTTGTATTTCACAAGGTTTTCTGCGCAATACTGTATGATCTCCTCCGGTGTCGCACTCTCGCCTTCCTTCAGGACTACGAACGCCTTGATTCGCTCACCGGAATACTGGTCCGGGACACCGATCACACACGCTTCCAGTACCTTGGCATGGCTGAATAGCACTTCATCTACGTCTCTCGGATAGATATTGAACCCACCCGAAATGATCATATCCTTTTTCCTGTCTACGATGCTGAAATAACCGTCTTCGTCGCACACGGCAATATCACCGGTCAGCAGCCAACCGTCTTTCAACGTAATCGCTGTTTCTTCGGGCCGGTTGATATAACCTTTCATGATCTGCGGCCCCTTCAAACAAAGCTCGCCCGATTCGCCCGGAGCCGTAATTTCTTTGGCATAATCATCCACGTCCACGATCTTTGCATCAGTGTTTGAAACGGGGACCCCGATTGATCCTGCCTTCGTTTTGGCACCGTAGGGATTGATGTGCGTGACCGGTGACGTTTCCGTCAATCCGTACCCTTCACAAATTTGGGAACCGGTCAGTTTCTCGAAGTTTCTGAGAGTTTCCAGCGGGAGTGGAGCCCCACCGGAAAAGCACCCGGTGAGCGAAGTGAGATCATATTTCTTGAGGTCCCGGAAATTGATCATCCCGTTGTACAGCGTGGGAACTGCCGGCATGTACGTAGCTTTGTATTTGGAGATGGCTTCCAAAATGGCCTTGGGCTCGGGCTTCGCGATCAACACATCCGCGTACCCGTAATAAATGGCAATATTCATGGCGGTAGTCATACCGAAGGAATGAAAAAACGGGAGGGCGCCGATGACGACCTCCTTTCCGGGCTTGAAATCCGGAAACCACGCACCGCACTGCTGAACGTTGCAGGAGAGGTTGCCGTGCGTCAGTTGAACTCCCTTTGACACGCCTGTCGTTCCGCCGGTATACAGGAGTGCGGCGGTATCGTCGAATTCAACAGTCGCGGGCCGGGGAATGGGGCCGTGCTGCTTGATAAGGCCTGTGAATTCGTACACGTCCTTTTCTGCCGGCATGTTGCGGTGCATCGTTTTCTTGACGAACGGAAATAATTGTTTGAGAGGAAAAGGCAGGTAATCCCGGATGTGGCAACAGACTATCTTGGTGATGCCGGTCTTCTCCCTCAACTTGATCATTCTGGGGACGAGCAGGTCCAGGCTGATAAGAAACGTGGATTCCGAATCGTTGAATTGATGCTGCAGTTCGCGGTCCGTATACAAGGGATTGTTCATGACCACAACTGCGCCCGCACGAAACGCGCCATAGGTCGCCACGACCATCTGCACCAGATTCGGCAACAATAAAGACACCTTGTCGCCAGGCTTGACCCCGAGGGCTACGAGAGCGGACGCAAATTTGGAAGCCATTTCATCTAGCTGCTTATATGTAATGATTTTCCCCTGAAAAATCAGGGCGGGATTTCCGGGGAACCTGCCGGCGCTTCTCGTCAGGGCCTCAGGTAGTGTTATATTTTCGAACTCGAGCTCGCCCGGAACCACCGAGTGGTATGACTTTAGCCATATCTTTTCCATGATAATCTCCTTTGCTAGGTGATAAATCATCCTGCCCATAAGGGGCGGTCGCTCCCCGGGCTGTACCACTCCTTCCTAACGCTTGCCATTTCAAGGCACCGCGCAAAAGCGGGATCTACCCCCGGAATGATTGCACTGCGACAAGCAGCAACAAGATAAATGTGCCCGGTATAACGTTGCCTTCGGTTAGCAGACCTCCGACGGAATTGTTTTCGGCGGCCTGGAAGCGTCTCATGTCAGTTTTACATCATTGTAGTGCCGTGCCCAAGCAAAAAAAGCGTATTCCGTTATCATTCAGTCTCACGGAAGAACTTATTCCTTCAGTGCCATTGCGAGGAATGAAATTCCCTAGTGTTCCGTCCCTCAAATAACTTACATAACCGTCCATCCGAACTTCGCCCGATTTTTTTCATTAAGCACTGGAGCCCGGCTTTATCATTGCGAGCGTAGCGAAGCAATCTCGCTTCGTTGCAAAATAAGTGATGGAGATTGCTTCAGGCTTTGCCCTCGCAATGACAATCTTACAAGCGTTTCGAGTAATCAAAACCGGCATTACTTTTGAGATCCCCCCAACAGGTGAAGATTGCTCATACGCATTCGCCACAAGACTTGTGAGATTGCAAAGCTGGGGGCTCTCCTGAGCGAAGTGATGAGACGGCTCTGCGTCGTCCGCAGCGAAGGAGTGCCCCCAGCCTGTGCCCAGAATCGAGTTATACCAATGCGCGATCAGACAAGTGACGATGGATGAAACCTGTCCTGGCGGGTCTCCGTAGCTAAGTCAGGCCGTGCCGTTCGTAGCGGAGGAGATCTGGCAGGACAGGCTGCGAACCAGCCTTTCAATGTTACTCTTTTGAAAGCGCATTGGTATTACAAGCGAATCCGTATCATTGCATGTAGCAGCGTTGTCGAGGCCGTGAACAATGATGTTTTTTTTCCTCAATCCGGTTCAACTGTGGTGTGAGGACGCCGGGTGAGTTATAGTGCTGCGCATCAGGAATGCGTCTACCAGCCGGGTGTCCCCTTCGCTTCGGACGGCTTGCCTTACTGGCCGAGGACAACCTGGCTGACTGCGGACGGAAAGCACCATTTTCAATGCGTAGCAATATATTATGCGTTCCTTGGGATAAAAACCGCCCGGCCCGAAGGCGCAATCAGACTTGTTGTCAGACGCCGACGGAGTCAGGATAGGGGATTATGTCGACTTTCCTCAGCAGATTAGTGCGGGAACTCTTGATACTCTTTGCGTGTCTCGCCGTGTTTCCGCTGATATTCTTCTTGCTGCTCGTGTATACGGACGTTCGCCTCATCGATGTGCTTATTTCAAGGGATTTGTTAACGGGAGGCATGGGGCCCGGCGGGACGTCTTTCATGCTCTGGGTGAATTTTCTGCTGCCATATTTGGTGGTGCAGGCAATCAGAAGTTTTCGATGGGCACAACGAAGCCTCGCAGGCAGAAAATGGGGCAATCTCTATTTCTCGGTCTTGACGGTGGGTCTTGCAGCCTGGTCGTTCTACCAGGCATGGGATCTCTTGTATTTTATGTACGAAATGGGCGACATCCCCGCCGAGTTGCCGCAGTTCTTCGAATTGGAATATCACAATCTCATCGTATCGATCTTGAGCATTGTCCTATTCGTGTATTTCATCCGTATTTTCTTCCACCCGGAAAGGAATGCAGCCGGTCATCTGAAAGCAAGCCCAGGACAGACTCACACCAATGTGCGATCAGACAAGTGACGATGGATGAAGCCTGTCCAAGCGGGTCTCCGAAGCAAAGTCAGGCCGCGCCGTTCGCAGCGGAGGAGATCTGGCAGGACAGGCCGCGAACCATCCTTTCGATGTTACTCTTTTGAAAGCGCATTGGTATCAGACTGAAAAAATAGACTGATTCGGACGGCGTATGGCAATTCCTACCATGTAATACGCATTCGCCACAAAGTTCATGAGATTCCAGGGTTGGGGGCTCTCCTGAGCGAAGTGATGAGACGGCTCTGCGTCGTCCGCAGCGAAGGAGTGCCCCCAGCCTGTGCCCGGATCGAGTTACCTGTAAAAAAGCGAATCCGTATAAGCCAATGCAGGGAAGTCCCGGCGGTCATCAGCCGAGCCCTAATTTTTCCCGTATCAAGGCAAGCATTGCGATATTTTCCGTGTGACCGGTCTGCTCAGCGGTTATCTTGCCGCAGAACGGCCTTCCCAGAAGATAGAAGTCCCCAATTATATCGAGGATTTTGTGGCGAACGAACTCGTCGGGGAATCTCAAGGGGGGATTGATCACCTTCTCTTCATCCAGAAGCACTACATTGGAGAGCCTGCCGCCGCCGGCCAGGCCCATCTCGTCCATCATACGCATGTCTTTCACGAACCCGAACGTCCTTGCAGGAGCTATCTGTTGCTTGAACTGCTCGGGCCCCTCACATCGATACTCCAGATGCATTTTGCCGATCGGCGGGGGATAGTCGAGAAAATATTCAATTTCCAGGCAGTCCGACGGTTCCACTGTGAGGCTTTTCGGGCCTTTCGGATCAAGGGGCAGCGTTATTTTGTCCGTGACTCGTATGGCTTCGACGGGATCGTCCTGCACGATAATTTCAGCGCTTTCCACGAGATTGCAAAAATCAAGGGCTGACCCGTCCATGATGGGGACTTCGCCCGAAATCTTCACAAGGATATTCGTGAGCCCGTACACGTGAAACACGGCCATGAGATGCTCGATGGTCCGGGCGAGCAATCCGTCTCTCTTCAAACACGTGGAATAACCGGTCGATTCAACATTGGCCAATGTGGCCGGCACCGTTCCTGCCGCAGTTATATGGCCGAACACTATCCCCGCGTACGGAGGCATAGGCGAAAGGGTCAAACCGGTCTTGTTCCCTGAATGCAATCCCTGGCCGTACATGACCACTTTACCCCGCAGCGTTTTCTGACTCCGAACCGGGCCTTCGCAGGCAGGCTGTGACTGAGCCGCATGATCAGTCTCAACCACGCTGATGACCGATTCCTCCATTGGGCCCTGTTCCGCGCTCTGTACGTGCCCGAGGGGCTGCTCGGATTGCCTGGATTCCGCCTCTATTTTGCTCCAGGGAATGAGTAGATCATTCACTGTGATAAGCGGACCCGGTGCAGTCATCACCACGTGTTCGATGAGGATCTTGAGTTCCTTCACGTTTCCGGGCCAGGGATATTCAAGGAGTCGTGCAGTGGCTTCCTCGTCCGCGGCAACGATATCTCTATCGAATTCCTCAACCGCTTCCTTGAGAAAATGATCCACAAACAGAGGAATGTCCGCCGATCGTTCCTGCAACGAGGGGATCCGGATGATTCTCTCCGAAAGGCTGTCGGCAAATTCCCGACGAAAATCGTATTGCGCAGTGAGTACGTCGGGATCAACTGTGGACGTTGACACGATCCTCGGCCTGATGCCGGAACGCGATCCCGTCTGATGCGCAAAGTCGCGAACAAGTTCGAATAGCGGCGATCTCACGGACTTGTCCAGACGGTCCACCCGAATGAGAAGCAGCGTTCCGCCCTTTGCCCGCTGCATCTTGCCCGGCCTGTCGTGAACTCCGGTCGTTCGACCCAGCATGATTTCTTCGAAATTGCTTGGTGTAAGATCCGGGCAGCGAACCTTTACAAGGGTGTTTCGGTCTTTCCCCTCCAGGTTGTGAATGATCCTCGCCAGAAATTCCTTGCCGGTCCCTTTGTCCCCCGTAAGCCAGACTGAGCCCTGCTCTTTTGCTGCGATTTCCAGTGACCGGCGTAAACTTCGGGCTTTTTCGGATTTTCCGATCAGTGAAGGCACCGAGTCAATGCCCGCAGATCGTTCAGTCGCCACTGCACGTTTGGCTATGGCCTTCTGGACCAGGTGAAGAACGTCTTCAAGGTTGAGGGGTTTCTCAAGATAATCGGTGGCGCCCAGCTTGATGGCTTTTACCGCGGTTTCAATCGTCCCGTGGCCGCTCATCATAATGACCGAGCAGTCCGGAGCTATGCGTTTGATTGCCTTCAGGGTCTGCATGCCGTCAATGCCGGGAATCCATATGTCCAAAAACACGATATCCGGCCTATCGCTCTGCACGATGTGGAGAGCTTCCTGGCCGTCCCGCGCCTTGATGGCTTCGTGACCTTCGTCAGCGAGTATCGCACCTAACGAATCGAGGATTTCTTCCTGATCGTCAACAATGAGTATTCGTCCTTTATTCATAACCCAGCGATAATAGCGGTACGGGGACCGCGGATCAATGGAAAAATAGGAGTCGGCCACACATCGATGCTCAAGTAAGGACGATCTGAACACTTTCTCGTCGAGAACACGTTTTCTTCATCCGCGAATGAGCCTGGAAAATCCGGTTCAAGCATGTTCACCGGACCCGAGCATCTGATACTCATGCGCTTTCAAATACTTAAAATCGGGACGGAACTTCTTGTAAGACGTTCCGCCCCGAGCCCCACCTCAAGAACGGTTAGCACTCGCAGGAGCCTGCATTTCCGCTGAGGAAATGCAGGCTCCTGCGCATGATGGAAGTTTCTGGGAGGGGGTTTGGGCGGGACACTCTTTACGAAGAGGGTCCCCCCAATCCTACTTGTTTGGAAGCGCATGAGTAGTATGATTCGCCGTGCGTCAATTCATTTCCTTCACCATATCAGATGCCTGCCTGGAAGAGCGTACAAATTTGTGGCATGGATGGCCCGCCAAATAGAGGTAGCGCAAACTGAATTCTTTTGAATGACCGAATCTCCTGCTTATCCGATCCATTTATTCTTCTGCCCCAGGGGTTCCTGAGGACGCCGCTGCAGATGAATTGTCGGCGGACACTTCTGCGGGGGCTGCAGAGAACGTTTTACCGGACTGCTCGGGATTCCCGGTGTTGGTCTTCTTGGAGCAGCGTGAGCACGATTTCTTGGGGGTGCCCGCAGACAAGCCGGTTCCCTGCAACTGGGGTCCGGGAGCCGCATCGCCGAAATGGGTTTTCTGAGGCGCTATTCCGTCCTGGCTCGAGTTCGCCTCTGCAAGAGGCGACTGGTTGATTCTGGGTATCGTGATATTGCCGGCTGTGGAGTGAGTCATTGCTCCCGAAAATCTACGGGGCACATGTGTAGCAGCAGTCGTCGCGGGAGATGCCACCTGAGCGGCAATTCCCGTATTGTCAGTCATGACAGCGGAATGCTCGGTATCAGCGGCGAAGCACAGAGCAGCCGCACTCAAGACAAAGATCGTTGTCCACAGAACTGTCCTCTTCATGAATACATCTCCTTGGATTAGAAGCACTCGTTTCACCGGGTCGTTACGGAGATGCTATACTACTAATTTACATGAAAATCAAATCATTAGTTTAAAACAATAATGTAATGGGTTATTAACATCGGGCTCCTGTTGCACTGGTGGAGATCGCAAAGATTCGTCCCGAAACCAGGACCTCGGAGCCGCAGTCTATCGTACGTTTTCTCTTGCAAAGACCGGGTCACGAAGGTAGATTGGCAGTTCTGCCTGTGCTGCCGAAAAACCTTCGTTGAAGGCAATCATTTTCAGACCGCTGATGTCAGGGTGGACCCCTGCATCAACAGCCCAGAGGTACGTCGGAAGGATTGGAGGCCAGGGTATATGAATCTTCATGAATATCAGTCCAAGCAGTTACTGGCGCGTCGGGGAGTGGCGATTCCGCGCGGATCCGTATGCTATGACGGACTTGAAGCCCTTATTGCAGCACGGGAATTGAGAAGCGAAAACGTGGTGCTCAAAGCGCAGGTTCACTCCGGTGGGCGAGGCAAAGCCGGAGGCGTTTCAGTAATGCCGGTGAGTGACGACATACGCCTGAAGGCGTCGGAAATACTCGAACGGAGGCTGGTTACCAATCAAACCGGCCCGCAGGGAAAGCCCGTGAGCGGACTCCTGGTCGAGGAAGTTTTGCCCATAGACCAGGAGATCTACATTGGAGTGGTTCTGGACAGGAATTCAGGACTCGTTACGGTCATGGCAAGCCCTGAGGGCGGCGTGGAAATCGAAACTCTCGCAAAGGAGTCCCCGGAGAAAATATTCACTGTCTCTGTCAATCCCTTGAGCGGACTTGCCCCGTTTCAGTCGCGGGGACTCGGCTTCCGATTGTCTGCGGACAAGACCATCGCTACGCAACTCACGACGGTCATTTCAGCACTCTATGCCGTTTTCACGGAGTTCGATTGCACGCTTGCAGAGATCAATCCTCTCATCATATCGGGAAACCGGGTCATCGCCCTCGACGCAAAGATCAATCTCGACGATCACTCTCTGTTTCGGCACCCGGAAATGGAGCTGTGGCGGGACCGGTCCCAGGAGGACTCCCTGGAGCTGTCCGCTCGAAAAGATGGCCTGAGCTATATCAGACTCAGCGGAGACATAGGGTGCATCGTGAACGGCGCGGGTCTGGCAATGGCCACGCTGGATCTGATTTCGCTTCATGGGGGTGCTCCCGCTAATTTTCTCGACGTTGGAGGCGGGGCGAGCGAACAGGCTGTGGCGGATGCCATGAGCATCCTTTTGGAAGACAAGAACGTAAAAGTGGTGTTCATCAACATATTCGGGGGGATTCTCCGGTGCGACGTGCTGGCGCGGGGCGTCATCAGAGCCATCAAACAGCGCGGCCTGCCTCTGCCGGTAATAGCGCGTATCGAGGGAACGAACATCGAAGAGGGACTGGAATTGTTCAAGCAGTCCGGTTTGCCTATAGAAATGATCCCGTCCCTGGATGAAGCAGCCAAACGTGTTGTCACGAAGGCCAAATCCTTGTAAACCAGCTATTCCCATGGAGAATTGACATGTCCATTCTAGTCGACAAAGATTCGCGTGTGATTTGCCAGGGCATAACGGGGAGAAACGGAACGTTTCATTCGCTGGCCTGCAGGGAGTACGGGACCAAAATGGTCGGCGGCGTGACTCCCGGCAAGGAAGGCCAGACAGTAGATGGAATACCCGTCTTCAATACCGTAGCGAAGGCCGTACAAGAAACCGGAGCGGATGTCTCCCTGATCTTTATACCCGCAGCAGGGGCAAAGGACCCGATCCTGGAAGCGGTGGACGCAGGGATTCGCCTCATCGTCTGCATCACGGAAGGCATTCCCCCTCTGGATACTGCATCGGCACTGTACACGCTCCGGGAAGCAGGATGCAAGATGGTGGGCCCGAACACTCCGGGAGTCATTTCACCCCCGGACCGGTGCAAAGTAGGGATCATGCCCGGTTACATTCACAAGCCGGGTTCGGTGGGAGTCATCTCAAGGTCCGGGACGCTGACGTACGAGGTCGTGGATCAGCTTACGAAGAACGGAGTGGGCCAGAGCACGTGCCTGGGGCTCGGAGGGGATCCGGTGGTCGGTCTGAGCTTTATCGACGTGCTGGAGATGTTCCGCGACGACCCGGAAACTGAGGCGGTGGTGCTGATCGGGGAAATCGGCGGAGGTGCCGAAGAACAAGCTGCGGAATTCATAAAGAGCGAATTCAACAAGCCCGTGGCAGCTTACATTGCAGGTCGTCTTGCTCCCCCGGGAAAGAGGATGGGGCATGCAGGTGCAATCATCTCCGGAGGATCGGGGACTGCACAGGGAAAAATACAAGCCCTGCAGGATGCCGGCGTCACCGTCATCGAGAATCTCACTCAGGTGGGCGCCACGGTGAAGCAGATGCTCACGTAACCGAGACCGCTACGGTTAAGAATAAAAGAGGAGACGTCTATGTCTGCGATTGAAGCGAAATTCGAGGAATTGCGACGGAGACTCGAAGAATCGGATGCCGCAGGAGGCCCGGAAAAGGTCCAGAAACACCACAAAGCCGGGAAACTCACTGCAAGAGAGCGGGTCCTGGAACTTCTCGATGAAGGATCTTTCGAAGAAATCGATAAGTTCGTCTGCCACCGCTGCACCGATTTCGGGATGGAAAACCAGGTCGTCCCCGGCGAAGGTGTGGTGACCGGCTTCGGTCGTGTGAACGGCCGGGGAGTGTACGTGTTTGCGCAGGATTTCACAGTGTTCGGAGGCAGCTTGTCCTTCACTCATGCCCAAAAGATCTGCAAAGTGATGGATCTGGCCTATCGGAACGGTTTTCCCCTTATCGGAATCAACGATTCGGGCGGAGCCCGCATCCAAGAGGGTGTCGAAAGCCTGGGAGGATATGGCGAAGTCTTTTATCGGAACGTTCGCGCCTCCGGGGTGATCCCCCAGATTTCGGTTATCATGGGGCCCTGCGCGGGCGGTGCGGTGTATTCGCCTGCAGTCACGGATTTCATTTTTATGACCGAGAAAACCAGCTACATGTTTATCACCGGTCCCCAGGTGATCAAGCAGGTCACCAGCGAAGTCATCGACCCGGAGAGCCTCGGTGGAGCAAAAGTGCACGGCCGCGTTTCCGGCGTGTGCCACTTCCACTATCCGACGGAAAAAGAGACGCTCTCGAAAGTGAAAGAACTGCTCTCGTTCGTGCCGGACAGCAATCGCTCTCCTGCCCCGCTTGTTGCCACCGATGACCCGCCGGACCGAGTCGTACCCGAGCTGGACACAGTCATCCCAGAGAATTCCCGGCGTCCATACGACATGAAGAAAATTATCGTGCCGGTCATGGACAACCACCATTTCTTCGAAGTTCATGCGCACTATGCCAGGAATCTCATTACCGGATTCGGCCGTTTGGCGGGACGAACTATCGGAGTCGTAGCAAACCAGCCCAACTGGATGGCAGGATGCCTGGATACCGAGGCTTCGGTGAAGTGCGCACGATTTGTTCGCTTCTGCGATGCCTTCAACATTCCGCTGTGGACCCTTCTGGACGTGCCCGGTTACCTGCCCGGCACACAGCAGGAACATGGGGGAATCATCAAGCACGGAGCGAAGATTCTCTACGCGTATGCCGAAGCCACCGTTCCCAAGGTCACGCTCATCACCCGCAAGGCGTATGGCGGAGCGTACGTGGTCATGTCGAGCAAGCATCTACGAGCCGACATCAATCTCGCGTACCCAACGGCGGAAATCGCCGTGATGGGACCGGAAGGCGCCATTCAGATACTGTTCCGCCGTGAAATCGAAGAAGCGGAGAATCCAGATGTCAGACGCGCCGAATTGATCGAGGACTATGTGAACAAGTTCGCAAGTCCGTACCGCGCTGCGCAACTGGGGTTCGTGGACAGGGTTATCCTGCCCCGGGATACCAGGGCTGTGCTCATCAAAGCTTTTGCACAATTGGAAAACAAGGCGGAAGAAAAACCGCAACGGCGCCACGGCAACATCCCGCTGTAAAACAGTGCTGAGAACACCGGGGGATCTTGGCCACAAGGACTCCCCGGTGTCCTTCCGGCGCTCGTCCGGCCGACGGGTCGGCGGACGACCGGGCGCAACTAAGGATAAGGAAGAGGATTGCGACATGGCGAAACACATAAGAGTTGTGGTGGCCAAACCGGGACTTGACGGCCATGACAGAGGGGCCAAGGTGGTAGCCCGCGCACTTCGGGACGCGGGAATGGAAGTCATCTATACCGGACTGCGGCAAACTCCTGAAGCTATACTCCAGACCTGTGTGCAGGAAGACGCGGACGTACTGTGCATGAGTTCGCTTTCGGGCGCCCATGACTACCTGTTTCCACGGGTGGCCCGACTGTTCAAAGAAAAAGGCATTAACGACGTGCTGATCCTGGGGGGCGGCATCATCCCCGATGAAGACATTTCCACGCTCAAAGAAAGCGGTGTGGAGGAGATTTTCGGCCCGGGGACGCGCACGGTCGACATCGTGGAATATATCCAGACTCATCTCAAGAAAAACATAGCGGAACCGTAGGCTCAACTCACGCGAGCCCTGCCCTTTCATCAAGCCTTCGTAGTCTTCTCGGCGAACCGCGGCGTCGAGAGGGCTACGCATTCCCCCGTTGATGCCAGACCCTCATTTTATATCAGTTCTCGAAAGTGCTGGCGGATTCGCTCATGACTCTCGCCCCCATTCGAACGATCAATCATGTCATTGCGAGGAGTGGAACGTCGAAGCAACCTCTGTCTTGGTTAATTGGAGATTGCTTCGGCTTCGCCCTCGCAACTGACATGCTTGGAATCATTTCACGCGACCAAAACCGACCCCACTTTTTATAATCCATATATTCCTTTTATTTTAAGATGCTTATTTAGATATATAAAGTTTGTTCTTAGTTTATACTTGCAATGACGCACCAATTCTGCTTAAAGAAGGAAAAAGACAAATTGACGTTGATTTTAGTGAGTTATAAAAAGGAGTTTCAAGTATGACCATAAAACAAATTCGGCAGAAGGCTCGCACCATGGGGCTAAAGAACATCAACCGCCACAGAAAAGAGAGCCTCATCAGGGTCATCCAGGAGGCGGAGGGAAATTCCCCGTGTTTCAAGGGCATTCACGGGTGCCTGGAGCACGCATGTCTCTGGAGAGACGAATGCCAGTGCTGACGCTGCACATCTGAACGGATGTGTAACCGTTCGCAGGAGGATGCGCTTTCACGTATGTGAAAGCGCAATAGTATGAGGCGAATCCATTCAGTTACGAGTGGGAAAAGATCGTCATTGCGTGCGTAGCGAAGCAATCTGGCACTTAAGTATCGAGATTGCTTCGTCGTTTCACTCCCCGCAATGACACAGGATAGGCACTTCCCTCAAGTAACCGAAGCGTTACTATGGAGTATGAAGCCATATTTGGTGTTGACCGCGATGCGTTTTTGGCTATAGTAGACAGAGGACTGGAGTCACCCTGGTGACCCGGGACCTTGTTCAGATTCGTTTGCAAAACTGAAAAACCGCCTGGATCTCCCGACCGGGACGGAAGGAATATCGAGAAAACCGTACCAGCCTTCCCTTCGGAAGGCTTTTTTTATGCAAAATTCTAGGAACAACGGAGACAACATGCCCAAGATCACAATTCAGACATTGAGGGAGAAGAAGGCACGCAAAGAGCGTATGACATTCCTGACGGCCTATGATTATCCATTTGCCATTCTGGAACAAGAGGCCGGCATAGACGTTATTCTGGTGGGAGACTCCTTGGGAATGGTGATTTACGGGTACTCCTCCACGTTGCCCGTGACGATGGACCTGATCATGCCGCACGTGAAAGCGGTTCGTCACGGCGCTCCTGACGTGTATCTGGTGGGCGACATGCCGTACATGAGTTATCAGGTGTCCATTCCCGAGGCTATCAGGAACGGTGGAAGATTCATGGCTGAAGGCGGCTGTGACGCGGTGAAACTGGAGGGCGGCCGGGAAGTGGCTGAAGCAGTCCGGGCAATGGCCAACGCGACCATTCCGGTCATGGCCCACATAGGGCTTACCCCGCAGTCTGCGGCCCAATTGGGCGGATACAAAGCGCAGGGCCGCGATCTGGCAACAGCACGTAAGCTCGTGGAAGACGCAAAAATACTGGAAGATTCGGGCGCATCCTCGATTCTACTGGAAGCGGTTCCTGCAGAAGTCGCTGAGGTCATCACCGACAGACTATCTGTGCCCGTGTTCGGAATCGGAGCAGGACCGCACTGTGACGGGCAGGTCCTGGTGATCCACGACATGATCGGTATGTTCAATCGGAAGGTAGCGAAATTCGTAAAGAAATACCGTGAGGTCGGCGCACTCATCCATGAAGCCCTGGCTGAATTCAAACAAGAAGTGACTGCGGGCGCATTCCCGGCGAAGGAGCATTGCTATCCCATGCCCGAGGACGTGGCCGCGGAATTGGCAAAATTGTTTCCCAGAACTGAAAAGAAATCATGACAGGAGAATGCATGCGTATAGGAATTGTGGGAGCGGGCGCGCTGGGGTCCGTTCTGGGCGGATTGCTTACGGAAGCAGGTCTGGAAACGGTTCTCATCGAACGTGACCGGGAGGAAGTGCGGTTTGTCAAAGAGCATGGACTGTGGTTGGAAGGGGTGTCGGGAGACCGCTTCATTCAGGTCAAAATCGTGGCCGATCCTGCCGAGGCCGGCACAGTGGACCTGGCCCTGGTGCTCGTAAAATCGTACGATACCGCGGCGGCCGTTCCCAATGTTAAAGAGATTCTTGCAGAAAATGGCGTCGCTCTCACGCTCCAGAACGGCATCGGGAATTACGAAACGCTCAATCAGGGGATTCCCGGTCGTGTGCTCCTGGGTACCACCACGGTGGGCGCGATGGCCCTTGGTCCTGGAAGGTTTCGCCATACGGGATTCGGGCAGACGCACATAGGAGAGGCTGACGGAGCGATACGGGACAGGACCCGCGCCATTGCCGGGGCCTTCGAGAACATGAAGACCGGAGACGTTCACCTGGTGTCCAACGCTATGGGCTGCGTGTGGTCCAAGCTCATCATAAACGCTGCCATAAACGCTCCGGCCACCCTCTTGAGGGTGCGCAACGGCGATCTTCCCGCATCCGGTGCCGGCAGGTCCCTGATTCATGACATCGTCGAAGAATGCCTCACCATTGTGAAAGCGAAGGGGATTGAGCTGATTTTCAAGAACCCGGAGGAACGCGTTGTTGCTGTGTGCGAAGCCACTGGCCCGAATGTGAATTCCATGTTCCAGGACGTATTGGCGGGCCGCCGGACCGAGATCGATTTTATCAATGCCGCTCTCGCGGCCGAAGGAGAACGGCTGGGTATTCCCGCGACGGTGAACCGTACACTGGCGCTCTTGATCAAAACTCTGGAAGCAACCGTAGGAGCCCGCGTCCAGTAAGAAAGCTTCTCTGTCAAAAAATCTATGAAGAATTGACGTGTTATCCGTGTGTTTCAATTACGGGTGCGCGCATGCGATCGCATGGACAGAGAGATTCGCTTGCGTCCCGGATCTATTTCCAGAACAGTGACGCTCACTCGCTGCTGGGGTTTTACGACCTCAGCCGGGTCTCTCACGAAGCGATCGGCTAGTTGGCTGACGTGCACCAGCCCGTCCTGGTGGACTCCAATATCTACGAATGCCCCGAATTTAGTCACGTTTGTCACGATTCCGGGCAGTTTCATGCCCGGCTTCAGGTCATCGATGGAATTGACTCCCTCCTGGAAGTTGAAGGCCTCGAATTGCTTGCGCGGGTCTCGTCCCGGTTTGGCCAATTCGTCCAGTATATCAGTCAGTGTAGGCAGCCCCACCGTGTCGGTGATATAGTCTTCCAGGCGTATTCTGCGGCGCACATCCTCCTTGGTCATGAGATCCCGGACCGAACTTCCCAGATCGCGAGCGAATCGCTCCACAATGGGGTAGCTCTCCGGATGAACCGCGCTGGCATCCAGCGGATTCTTTCCATCTCGAATACGCAGGAAACCTGCTGCCTGTTCGAAGGCCTTTCGTCCGAGTCTCGGGACCTTCAACAGTTCCTGCCGTGCCTGGAACGGACCGTTCTCGTCCCTGCGATTGACGATATTCTTGGCCAGGGTCGGTCCTACACCGGAAACGTAGGTGAGCAGTTCCTTACTGGCGGTATTGAGCTCCACCCCCACTCCGTTCACGCAGCTTGTCACCACGTCGTCGAGACTTCGTTTCAGGGCCGGTTGATCGACATCATGCTGATATTGCCCCACGCCTATGGATTTCGGATCGATTTTTACCAATTCCGCCAGCGGGTCCATGAGCCGTCTGCCGATGGAAACCGCACCCCTGACCGTAACGTCGTGATCCGGGAATTCCTCTCTGGCAACCTTGGACGCGGAATAGACCGAAGCGCCGCTTTCGTTCACCATAACGACGGTGATGGATGCCGGCAGCCCGAGCGAGCGGACGAAAAGCTCAGTTTCACGCCCGGCGGTGCCGTTACCCACTGCTATGGCTTCAATATCGAACTTCAGACACAACTCCCGTACGACGACTCCCGCTTTTTCCCCCATTGCCTGGGACTGGGTAGGATAAATGGTGCCGTGATGCAACAGCTTGCCCTGCGCATCGAGGCACACCAGCTTTGCTCCGGTGCGGAAACCGGGGTCAAGGGCCATGACCCGTTTCCGCCCTAAGGGAGCAGACAACAGTAGTTCGCGAAGATTGTCCGCAAACACCCGGATCGCTTCTTCGTCAGCCCTCTTTTTTGCTTCCTGGCGAGTTTCGGTTTCCATGGAAGGGGCCAGTAGCCGCTTGTATCCGTCGTCCAAAGCCGATTCCACCTGTCGGCCTGCTTCGTTGCGGCGCTTGACGATGCGTTTCCCGAGAACTTCCAGAGCCTGATTTTCAGGAGGGCGTATCTGAAGAGACAGCACGCCTTCCTGTTCTCCCCGGAACATGGCGAGCAGCCGATGTCCCGCGATATCAGCGATGGCATCGCTGGCATCGAAATAGTCCCTGAATTTATCGCCCTCCGTCTCCTTCCCGTGAACGAGCTTGGAGCGCACCTGTCCTTTTTCGAAGAACATGTTCCGCAGAATGCCGCGCACATCCGCATCTTCGTTAATCATTTCCGCGATAATGTCTCGTGCACCTGCGAGAGCGTCTTCCACGGACTCCACGCCCATTTCCGCACTGACGTATTGTGCGGCCTCCGCGGGAATATCGAATGATTCCTGGGCGTATATTTTCTCAGCCAGGGGTTGCAAGCCTTTTTCCTTTGCTATGGTGGCCCTGGTGCGTCGCTTGGGGCGGTACGGCAGGTACACGTCTTCCAGGACAGCCAGGGAGTCCGCTTCGAGTATGGACGCTTTCAGGTCGTCGGTGAGCAGGTCTCTCTCGCCGAGGGACTTCAGAATCGACTCCCGGCGTTTGTCCAGTTCGATAAGTTGTTCAAGCCGATCTCTGATCTTGGATATGTTCACTTCGTCCAGCGAGCCCGTTGCCTCTTTGCGATACCGGGCGATAAAGGGAATGGTGCAGCCCTCGTCCATGAGTTGAGCGGCAGCACAGACCTGCCTGAACGAAATTCCCAGCTCGTCCGCGATCCTGTGCAGGTGGTTATCGTGATCCATGGCCTACTCCGCGGGTGTAACAGCCGTTTTGTGACTGGTGAATACCAAGCCGAGCCGCGAATGTAAAGACCTCCGCCGCCTCACGGACCTATAGGGATGATCAAGAGCAATCGCGGATTGGCTGTGCAAGATGCCACAAGCCTGTCATTGCGAGCGCAGCGAAGCAATCTCCGCCTGTTATGGCAGTTATCGAAAATTCTGCCAGATTAGTTCATGACTTTCGCCCACATTCCGACCGGCCAATCATGTCATTGCGAGGAGCGAAACGACGAAGCAATCTTAGTCTTGGTCAGTTAGAGATTGCTTCGGGCTTTGCCCTCGCAATGACAGTCTTCGAATCCTTTCGCATAATCAAAACCGCCACTACTTAGGAGAATCCGTATAAATATCCGGATTACTGCGTCGTTTCACGACTCGCAATGAAAGAGGTTTCGCACTTCCCCCGGGTAACGGAATGAGTACTGCTACGGAGTGCATTTTTTTGACAATTTCATCATCCTGATCTACGTTCATGAACGGCAATTCTGTCCCGTTCTTTTCGTGAGTCGATCGGAGTAATCGGAGGATTCCATGACCCGGCATTCAATCATGGTTCTCGCGGTCTGCATACTGGTTTTGCCCTTGTGCTGCCTCGCCCAGGACCGTTCCGGATGGCAACAATTGACTGAAGATGGAAACAAGCTGTTTCAAGACGGAAAAGTGGAGCAAGCGGAGAAGAAATTTCAGCAAGCCTTATACCTTGCCGAAAAGACCTACGGACCCACGGACGCCAGAGTGGCGCATTCCCTGGGAAGCCTCGGTACGTCATATGCGGCACAGGGACGAGTGATTGAAGCTGAGGCGCTGATGCGGTTCTCCATAGACATCCTGGAGAGGGGTGGTAGGAATCCTACGGAGCAACTCTCTATCGTGAACAATCTGGCAAGTCTTTACGCTGCGCGGGGCAGGTTTCACGATGCCGCGATAGCGCACAAGAAGTGCCTGGAAATCAGTGAAAAGGCATTCGGTGCCGACGATCCCAGGACAGCGTCGGCTCTGATGGACCTTGCGGCAGCCTACGCGTCGCAAGAGAATTTCGCGGAAGCGGAGCCGTTGGTATCCAGGGCTCTGCAAGTCTATGAAAAGGCTCTCGGCAAAGAGAACCCTCAGGTGGCTGCAGCTCTGAACAACCTCGGGAACATAAGCGCTGCCCGCGGCAAATACGAAGAAGCCGAGAACCACTTCAGACAAGCGCTTGCCATGTATGAAAGGCTCGGGGGGCCAGACAACCCGGAACTGGCCGATCTTGTGGAAAATCTGGGCGGCGTGTATCAGGAACTCGGGAAACAAGCTGAAGCCAAACAGTTCGCGGATCGCGCCGCTAAAATGCGAAGCAAGAAACGATAAGATCCCCCCAATTTCTCGACCGAGGGTAATCATTCAGTCTCGCGGGGGAAGCATCGTTTCTGTGCCATTGCGAGGAGTGAAACGCCGAAGGAATCTCTGCACTTGAATATCGAGATTGCTTCGCTACGCAGGGGCAGCCTCGGCCCGATTCCCATCTGACTTATCGCAACGGAGGAAATTGCTGCTGCGACGGCAATTGTTGCTGCTGTCCCGGTGATTGTTGCTGGCGCATTTGCTGTTGCCGCATCTGTAGTTCCCGGAGTTGCTGCTGTTGCATCTGCTGCTGTTGCATCTGTTGCTGGCGTAATTGTTGCTGGCGCATTTGCTCCTGCTGAAGACGCAGCTGGTCCGTCTGGAGTTGCTGTCTGCGTATTTGTTCGCCTTGTTGGAGTTGGCGATTCTGCTGTTCCTTCAATTGCTGTTGCTTATGCAATTCCTCGGTCTGCAACTGTTTCTTCCTGGTTTGCGCGGCCTCTTCCAATTTTTTCAAGCGCTCGGTGTCGGCTTGACGACGGCGTTGTTCTTCCTGTTGTTGCAGGAGGACTTTTTCTTTTTGCTGTTGCTGCAGTTGCAGTTTTTTCTGTTCCGTCTGCTGCTTTTCTAGCTGCTCTCGGTGAAGTTTTTCCTGCGTTTGTTTCTGCAACTCTTCCTGTTTTCGCCTGTGTTCTGCCTGCTGTTTGTCGAGTTGCTCCTGATGCAGTTTTTGTTCAGTCTGCTTTCGAAGTTCTTCTTGGTGTTTTTGATCTAATTGCTGTTGTTGAAGTCCCTGCTGCTGGAGTTGCTGCTGGCGAACTTGATCGGTTGGCTTGAGCGGCTGTTCTCCAAGTCGCCGCTGATCGGTTTGTTTCTTCAGTTCTTCCTGCTGCTTCCGTACGGCATCCGCCTGAATCCCCCGGTCTGCCTGCTTCCGGAGCGACTCGGCCTGCAGTTTTCGCTGGTCTTCCAGTGCCTGCTCCAGTGTAGCCCGTTTTTGTTTGTCCGCTTCTGCGGATAATTGGGTTTCCAGGAGCTGCCTTTTTCCGAGCAGGCCGAGGCCGCCTACCAGGCCTGCTCCCACCGCTGCCGGTTTGGCAAGCTCTTTGAGCTGTCCAAGAATCTCGTTCCTCTTCTGGACATCCGGTTCTTTTGCAGCACGGGCCGTGACTGCGTCTATTCGTTCGGTGTTATTCTCGATGGCTGTCCGTGCTTCCACCGATTGTTGGAGTTGGGTGAGGTTTGTTTCCAGATCGTTTCGTTTCTGAGGATTGGGAAACTTCGCGAGATCTTGCTTCAAAGAAGCAAGTTTATCCGGACTGAGGAGTTCCGATGTTCGGGGTTCCTGGATCTTGGTAATTTGATTCAGCTGCTTTTGCAGACCCTGCAGTTTTTGGGGATCCTGCTCTTTTGCCAGCTTTTCCACGACCTGGCGCACCTGTTGCTGCCCCGCAGGAATGGGAAGCTTTCCTTTGTTCACGTCTCCGTTGAGTCTGGTAAATTCGTCAGCCAGAGCGAGACGGGCTTGAGGATTTTTCTCGCGGGCGATTCGGGAACGCAACCCCATCAATTCGTTTCCGGCCAGTCCTGCCACCTGGTTTTGAATACTCTGTTCAGTCTTGATCCTTTCACGGAAATTCTGCACGATTGGCAGATTCGCGGGACTGTTCAAAGAATTCGAAACCGCTTGAAACAAGTTCTTTCCGGGGGGGAGTTTGTGAGCGAATTTGTTCTGTTCCTGCTCCAGTCCGGTCAATTTGGTTTGCAGACGATTGAGTCGCATCGCCGCCCAGCGGGACTGAACGTTAAGATCTGCGAGTCGACGTTGAGCGTCCAACAGCATGTTCCTGTTACCCGAAAGCTGAGCCAGGTACATCAGATCGTTGAGCTGTTTCTTGCGCAGCCTCACGTCTGCGAGATAATAGTGATCATGGTACATCAGGCGATCCAGAATGATGTGCCTGCAGTAAACGGCTATTACCACGGGGTCGAATCTCCATCCACCGAATACATCTACCGGTATGATCCACCGGCCGATGCCAGGCAGTATGACGACGCATCCGACGCCCGGTTGTGGCGGCAGCACGGTTATGTCGTTGTACGGGTAGAGATCATACGATTCCCAATCCTCGAAATCGTAATCTGCGAAACGGGGAGCGGGAACGGGTGGCTGCGCCGCCATCGGCGGACCCGCTGGGACGGGGCACGCGAAATTCGAAGCCACCGTGTTGGGGATGGTGGATTGCTCCACAATTCGAGTAAGATCCGCCGAATTTGCGGCAAGCACGTCCAAAT